>NZ_JBSFJU010000005.1:0-223800 GCF_053598215.1 Kitasatospora sp. NPDC001175
GGCTCCCAGTAGACGACTGGGTTGATAGGCCGGATATGGAAGCCCTGTGAGGGGTGGAGTTGACCGGTACTAATAGGCCGAGGGCTTGTCCTCAGTTGCTCGCGTCCACTGTGTTGTTCTGAAACAACGACCCCAGCCGTGTGGTTGGTCCGGTTGATAGTTTCATAGTGTTTCGGTGGTCATAGCGTGAGGGAAACGCCCGGTTACATTCCGAACCCGGAAGCTAAGCCTCACAGCGCCGATGGTACTGCAGGGGGGACCCTGTGGGAGAGTAGGACGCCGCCGAACAATTTTTAGTGAAAGCCCCTCCCGGGGATACCGGGAGGGGCTTTCCGCATTTCCGGGCATTCCCGAATCCTGAACCCGGAGACAGACCGCCCCCGGAACACCAACGCGGTTGACACCTGGTCGGCACCGGATCGGAACCCCCGGGCCATCGACGACTAGCCATCCTCGTCCAGGTCCGTGGGTCCGGCTACCCGCACACCGAGCCGGCTCCCGTTGCCACTCCGTGACGCCTCCGGCCCGCCGTAGCGGCCGGGTACACCACGGTGCACTACTCCGTACCGGCGGCTCCGGCCGACCCGCGACCGTCAAAAACCTGCTAAAACCGCCGATTCACTGGTCCGATCAGCGGAAATCCGCATTCAAAGCCGTAGTCTCGAAACCAGCGAACAGGTGTCCGGAGGCACGGCTTCCGGGCGGCACGAAAAATGGGATGTATGGCACGCGGCAGGCTGCGGATCTATCTCGGGGCGGCGCCCGGGGTCGGGAAGACGTACGCCATGCTCGCGGAGGCGCACCGGCGGCAGGCCCGAGGCACCGCCGATGTGGTAGTCGGGTTCGTCGAGCACCACAATCGGCGGTTGACCGCCGAGCTGATCGACGGGCTGGAGACCGTTCCCCGTCACGAGGTGGTCCACCGGGGCGCCATCTTCACCGAGATGGACGTCGACGCGATCCTGGCGCGCAAGCCGGCCGTCGCGCTGGTGGACGAGCTGGCGCACACCAATGTGCCGGGCAGCCGCAACGCCAAGCGATGGCAGGACATCGAGGAACTCCTCGCCGCCGGCATCGACGTGGTGTCGACCGTCAACATCCAGCACCTGGAGTCCCTCGGTGATGTGGTGGAAGGGATCACCGGGGTTCGGCAGCGTGAGACCGTTCCGGACGCGGTGGTCCGGCGGGCCGACCAGATCGAGCTGGTCGACATGTCGCCGCAGGCCCTGCGCCGCCGGTTGGCGCACGGCAACGTGTACGCGCCGGAGAAGATCGACGCGGCGTGTGCCAACTACTTCCGGGTCGGCAACCTGACGGCGCTGCGCGAGCTCGCCCTGCTCTGGACCGCCGACCGGGTGGACGAGTACCTGCAGCGGTACCGCGAGGAACAGGGCATCAAGGGCACCTGGCAGGCGCGGGAGCGGATCGTGGTCGGTCTCACCGGCGGCCCCGAAGGCGCCACGCTGATCCGCCGGGCCGCGCGGATCGCCGCGAAGGGCTCCGGCGGTGAGGTCCTCGCCGTGCACATCTCCCGCTCGGACGGTCTGGCGGGCGCAGGCTCGCCGCAGGCCCTGATCGAGCAGCGGGCCCTGGTGGAGAGTCTCGGCGGCACCTTCCACACCGTGCTCGGCGACGACCCGGCGGCCGCACTGCTGGCCTTCGCCCGGGGCGTCAACGCGACCCAGATCGTGCTGGGCTCCAGCCGGCGCCGGGCCTGGCAGTACACCTACGGACCGGGCGTGAGTGCCACGGTGACCCGGGACTCCGGCGACATCGACGTGCACATCGTCAGCCATGAGCACGCGGCCAAGGGGCGGGGCAGGATCCCGATCCGCAAGGTCACCGACCTCGGCCGGACCCGTACGGTGGCCGGCTGGTTGATCGGTGTGGTCGGACCGCTGCTGCTGGCGGTGCTCCTCACCCATGCGCACGGGCTCGGGCTCTCCACCGACATGCTGCTCTTCCTGTCGCTGACGGTGTGCGCGGCGCTGGTCGGCGGACTGTTCCCGGCGATCGCCTCGGCCCTGGTCGGTTCCACGGCGCTGAACTACTACTTCACCCCGCCGCTGCACACGCTCGACATCTCCTCGCCGGAGAACATCCTGGCGGTGGGCATCTTCACCGCAGTCGGCATAGCCGTGGCCTCGGTCGTCGACCTGGCTGCCCGGCGCACCCAGCAGGCCGCCCGCAGCCAGGCCGAGGCCCATACGCTCAGTGCTCTCGCCGGTACGGTGCTGCGTGGCGCGCCCAGCGGCGACAGCCTGCTCACCGTCCTGCTCGATCAGGTCAGGGAGACCTTCCAGCAGGACTCCGCGGCCCTGCTGGAGCGTTCGGGCGAGCACTCCCCGTGGCGGATCGCCGCCAGCGCCGGGTCGTGTCCGCCGGAACGGCCCGAGGACGGCGACGTGGACGTCCCGGTCGGCACCGAGCTGGCCCTGGTGCTGCGCGGCCGGGTGCTCCCGGCCGAGGACCGGCGGCTGCTCGGCGCGTTCGCCGCCCAGGCCGCAGTCCTGCTGGAGCGCCGCCGACTGGCCCGCGAGGCCGCCGCGGCCCGCCGTGAGGCTGAGGGCAACCGGATCCGCACCGCTCTGCTCGCCGCCGTTTCGCACGATCTGCGCACCCCGCTCGCGGGGATCAAGGCCGCCGTCAGCTCCCTGCGGGCCGAGGACGTGGAGTGGGACGAGGCGGACGAGGCCGAGCTGCTGGCCGGGATCGAGGCCGGGGCGGACCGGCTCGACCATCTGATCAACAACCTGCTCGACATGAGCCGGCTGCAGACCGGCACGGTGACCCCGCTGATCCACGAGACCGATCTGGACGAGGTGGTCCCGTTCGCCCTCGGCGGGGTCGCGGCGGACGCCGTCAAGCTCGACGTGCCGGAGACCCTGCCGATGATCCACGCCGATGCCGGGCTGCTGGAGCGTTCGCTGGCCAACCTGATCGAGAACGCCGTCAAGTACAGTCCCGATGGTGTGAAGGTGTTGGTCAAGGCCGATGCGCTGCATCCCCCGGGCAGTGCGGCCAGGGTCGAGCTGAGGGTGGTGGACCGCGGTCCGGGAGTGCCGGAGGCGGCCAAGGAGCGGATCTTCGCGCCCTTCCAGCGCTACGGCGACGCCCCGCGCGGCGCGGGTGTCGGTCTCGGTCTGGCCGTCGCCCGGGGATTCGTGGAGGCGATGGGCGGCACCGTCACCGCCGAGGACACCCCTGGCGGCGGGCTGACGATGGTGGTTACCCTGCCCGCCGTCGACCTGCCCGACGTCAACTTCCCTGAAAAGCCACAGCTGTCACCGAACCGAAAGGCGGAGCCCGAATGACCCGGGTTCTTGTCGTGGACGACGAACCGCAGATCGTCCGCGCCCTGGTGATCAACCTCAAGGCCCGCAAGTACGAAGTGGACGCGGCCCATGACGGGGCGAGTGCCCTGGAACTGGCCGCCGCCCGCCATCCGGACGTGGTCGTACTGGACCTGGGCCTGCCCGACATGGACGGCGTCGAGGTGATCAAGGGGCTGCGCGGCTGGACCCGTGTCCCGATCATCGTGCTCTCCGCCCGCCACGCCTCGGACGAGAAGGTCGAGGCACTGGACGCCGGTGCGGACGACTACGTCACCAAGCCGTTCGGCATGGACGAGCTGCTGGCCCGGATGCGGGCCGCGGTCCGGCGTGCCGAGCCGGTCGCGGGGGAGGACGACTCGGTGGTCGTCACCGACAGCTTCACCGTCGACCTGGCGGCCAAGAAGGTGAACCGGGACGGCCGGGACATCCGGCTGACCCCCACCGAGTGGCATCTGCTGGAGGTCCTGGTCCGCAACGCGGGCCGGCTGGTCAGTCAGACCCAGCTGCTCCAGGAGGTGTGGGGCCCCGCCTACCGGACCGAGACCAACTACCTGCGGGTCTACCTCGCCCAGCTGCGCCGCAAGCTGGAGTCGGATCCTTCGCACCCGCGCCACTTCATCACCGAACCGGGCATGGGCTACCGCTTCGAGTCCTGAGCGACGGGCTCCGGGAGGCCCGACGCGGACCGGCCGGGGCTGCGGCCCTGCCGTTCGAACACTTGAAACCGGTACCCTTCGGGCATGAGTGGTGACAACAGCGGCACGCAGCCGCAGGGCCGTCTCCGGCGCATGCTCAGCCGCCTGACCTCCTCCTCCGAGGAGCTGCAGGCCGAGGAGCTGCGGCGGGACACGGCGGAGTCGGGATGTACCCCGATCGCCAGCTGCGGGGACCGTGAGGTGGTCACCGTGGCGGGCACCCTGCGCACCGTTACCCTCCGGCCCCGGGCCGGCGTGCCCGCGCTGGAGGCCGAGCTCTTCGACGGCAGTGACGCGCTGGACGTGGTCTGGTTGGGACGGCGGGCGATCGTCGGGATAGTGCCCGGCCGGAGGCTGGTGGCCTCCGGCCGGATCAGCTACGCCCGGGGACGCCGTGTCCTCTTCAACCCCCGCTACGAACTGCGTCCGGCCGGACACGGGAGCGAGTGAGCGTGACCAATCTGCCAGGCGGCGACCCCGCTGCCCGTACCGCTGTGCCCGCCGAGTTCGAGGGGTACGTCGAGCACACCCTGACCGAGTCGGTGGTGGAGTCGGCCGACGAGACGTTCGCCGCTTACGAGGCGTCCCGGCAGCCCGGGAATCCAGCGGTCCAGGAGACGGCTGAGGAGTCGGCCGCGCGCGAGGCCGCGGCGTCCAAGGAGGCCGCCGAGACGGTGCTCCAGGCCTTCGGCGGCGTCCGGGGCATGATCGACATGACCTTGCCGGGTCTGGTCTTCATCGTCACCTTCAACCTCACCCACCAGGTCGCCCCGGCGGCCTGGGCGGCGCTAGGGCTCAGCGCGCTCTTCGTGGTGGTCCGGCTGTTCAAGCGGGAGACCATCCAGCACGCCTTCAGTGGCGTGTTCGGAGTCGCGATCGGCGCATGGATCTCGATGAAGACCGGCAAGGCCCAGGACTTCTACCTGCCCGGCCTGCTCTACAACGTCGGCTACTGCGTCGCGCTGGCCGTCTCCGCGCTGGCCCGCTGGCCGCTGATCGGGGTGATGCTCGGCCCGATCACCGGAGAGATGTTCACCTGGCGCACCCAGAACCCGGGCCGGCTGGCCGCGTACACCAAGGCCACCTGGGCCTGGGTAGTGATCATGGGCATCAAGCCGGTGATCCTCTTCCCGCTGTACTTCACCGGCAACGTCAATCTGCTCGGTTGGCTCAAGGTCGCCCTGGGAATCCCGCCGATGCTGCTGGCGATGTACGTGACCTGGCAGATCCTGCTCAAGGCGCCGCCGCCGATCAAGGCGCAGGTCGAGGAGGAGTGACCTCGCTCCGGGGCCCGGACCTCGGGCCACCTGCATGAAAGGGCCGTACCCGGTTGTCGGGTACGGCCCTTTCATGCAGGTGTGCGGACTAGCGTGCGCCGGATCCGGAGAGCAGTTCCTCCAGCTCCTCCTCGCGCTCCTGGGCGGCCACGAACAGCAGCTCGTCACCGGCGTCCAGGGTGTCGTCCTTACCCGGTACCAGTACCCGGCCCTCGCGGATGATGGTCACCAGCGCGGTGTCGACCGGCCAAGTGACGTCGCCGACCCGGGTGCCGACCAGGTCGGTGTCCGCGGCCAGGGTCAGCTCGACCAGGTTGGCGTTGCCCTGGCTGAAGCGCATCAGCCGGACCAGGTCGCCGACGCTGACGGCTTCCTCGACCAGGGCCGACATCAGTCGTGGCGTGGAGACCGCGACGTCGACGCCCCAGGACTCATTGAACAGCCACTCGTTCTTCGGGTTGTTCACCCGAGCGACCACCCGAGGCACGCCGTACTCGGTCTTGGCGAGCAGCGAGACGACCAGGTTGACCTTGTCGTCACCGGTCGCGGCGATCACCACGTGGCAGCGCTGCAGCGCCGCCTCGTCCAGCGAGGTGATCTCGCAGGCGTCGGCCAGCAGCCACTCCGCCAGCGGAACCCGCTCCACCGAGATGGAGCCGGGGTTCTTGTCTATCAGCAGGACCTCGTGGCCGTTCTCCAACAGCTCGCCCGCGATCGAGCGGCCGACGGCCCCGGCTCCGGCAATGGCGACTCGCATCAGTGCTCACCCTCCTGCGGACCCCGTGTGAACACGGCCTCGACGGCCGCCAGATCCGCCCGGTGCAGCGTGACGTGCACCAGGTCGCCCTCCTGGACCACCATCTGCGGCGTGGGCAGCAGGCCCTCGCCCAGGCGCGTGACGAAGGCGATCCGGACGCCCGCGGCCCCTTCGAGGTCGGTGAACCGGTGGCCGATCCAGGACGGGTCGAAGGCCACCTCGGCCAGCTGGATGCTGCCGCTCGGGTCCTGCCAGAGCGGCTCGGCACCGCTCGGCAGCAGTCGGCGCAGCATCTGGTCGGCGGTCCAGCGCACGGTGGCGACGGTCGGGATGCCCAGACGCTGGTAGACCTCGGCGCGGCGGGGGTCGTAGATCCGGGCCGCGACGTGCTCGACGCCGAAGTTCTCCCGGGCCACCCGGGCCGCGATGATGTTGGAGTTGTCACCGCTGGAGACGGCGGCGAAGGCGCCCGCCTCCTCGATGCCGGCCTCTTTGAGGGTGTCCTGGTCGAAACCGACCCCGGTCACCCGGCGACCGTTGAAACCGGCGCCCAGGCGCCGGAACGCGGTCGGGTCCTGGTCGACGACGGCCACCGAGTGACCCTGTTTCTCCAGCGTTCTCGCGAGGGCCGAGCCCACGCGCCCACAACCCATGATGACGATGTGCACGGGGCTACCTCACCCAGTCCGTTTGGGTCATGACCTGCGCAAACACCGCTCATCATCCTTTCGCCCCGGTCTTCGGGGGGTGATCTTCAAGGCCGTGCCTTCGGTCCTGGCGCGGCGGGGCAGCGGGACCACCCCTCAAGCTCATCATCCGACACGCTAGCCGGTCCACCGACCGGAGTCCCGACGGAGGTAGCCACCGGCATAGTCGACATCTAGACACGAACCCCTACCATGCCTACGTGCCTATGCCTGCTGATCTACCTAAACGCATCCTTATCGGACGCGCCCTGCGCAGCGACAAGCTCGGGGAGACTCTCCTCCCCAAGCGGATCGCGCTACCGGTCTTCGCCTCGGACGCGCTCTCCTCGGTGGCTTATGCCCCGGAGGAGATCCTCCTCACCCTCTCGCTGGCCGGGGTTTCCGCGATCCACTTCTCCTGGCAGATCGGCGTCGTGGTCGCCATCGTGATGCTCGCGGTGGTCGCCTCGTACCGGCAGAACGTGCATGCCTACCCGAGTGGTGGCGGCGACTACGAGGTCGCCACGGTCAACCACGGGCCGAACTCCGGTCTGGTGGTGGCCAGCGCGCTGATGGTGGACTACATCCTCACGGTGGCGGTCTCCACCACCTCGGGGGTGGCCAACGTGGTCTCCGCCGTGCCCGCGCTGCGCGGCCACGAGATGGCGCTCTCGGTGACCCTGGTGGTCCTGCTGATGGGCATGAACCTGCGCGGTGTGCGCGAGTCGGGCACCGCCTTCGCCGTCCCGACGTACGCCTTCATGATCGGCGTGCTGGGCATGGTGGTCTACGGCGTGGTCCGGCACTTCGCCTTCGGCGCCGACATGCCCGCCGAGAGTTCCGGCTTCCACCTGGCGGCGACCGACGGCAACGGCTCGCTGGCCGGGTTCGCGCTGGTCTTCCTGTTGCTCAAGGCGTTCTCCTCGGGCTGCGCCGCGCTCACCGGTGTCGAGGCGATCTCCAACGGCGTGCCGGCCTTCCGTACGCCCAAGAGCAAGAACGCCGCCACCACCCTGCTGATGATGGCCACCATCGCGGTGACCATGTTCATGGGGATCATCTACCTGGCCCACCTGACCGGGACCCAGATGGCCGAGGACCCGGTGGGCCAGCTGGTCGGCGCACCGGCGGACTACCACCAGAAGACCGCGCTGGCACAGATCAGCGAGGCGGTGTTCTCCAACTTCACCCCGGGCTTCTACTTCATCGCCGGTGTCACCGGACTGATCCTGGTGCTCGCCGCCAACACCGCCTTCAACGGCTTCCCGGTGCTCGGCTCGATCCTCGCCCAGGACCGCTACCTGCCCCGTCAGCTGCACACCCGCGGTGACCGGCTCGCCTTCTCCAACGGCATCATCCTGCTGGCCATCGCCGCGATCGCGTTCATCGTCGCCTTCGGTGCCGACCCGAACCGGCTGATCCAGCTGTACATCGTCGGAGTCTTCGTCTCCTTCAACATGAGCCAGTCCGGCATGATCCGGCACTGGACCCGTCTGCTGCGCACCGAGACCGACCCGGCCGCCCGGCGGCGCATGCAGCGCAGCCGCGCGATCAACACCTTCGGCCTGGTGATGACCGCGGCGGTGCTGATCGTGGTCCTGGTCACCAAGATCGGTCACGCCTGGATCGCGATCGCCACCATGGTGGTGCTCTTCGTGATGATGAAGGCGATCCGCCGCCACTACGACCGGGTCTCCGAGGAGCTGCAGGCCGCCGAGGAGGCGGACGACACCCTGCTGCCCACCCGGGTGCACGGCATCGTGCTGGTCTCCAAGCTCCACAAGCCCGCCCTGCGTGCCCTCGCGTACGCCAGGCTGGCCCGCTCGAACACGCTGGAGGCCGTCACCGTCAACGTGGACCCGGCCGACACCGAGGCGCTGCGCAAGGACTGGGACCAGCGGGGCATCGAGGTTCCGCTCAAGGTGCTGGACTCCCCGTACCGAGAGATCACCGGCCCGGTCCTGGACTACGTCAAGAACCTGCGCCGCAGCAGTCCTCGCGACGTGGTCTCGGTTTACATCCCCGAGTACGTGGTCGGCCACTGGTACGAGCACCTGCTGCACAACCAGAGCGCGTTGCGCCTCAAGGGACGACTGCTGTTCAAGCCCGGTGTCATGGTGACCTCGGTGCCCTGGCAGCTGGAGTCCTCGGAGCGGCGCGGGAAGCAGCGCGCCTGGTCCGCCCCGGGGGCCGTCCGGCGCGGCGAGCCCAGGCACGAGCGCGTAGAGTCGGGTGGTTCCAGCCCCGTAGAGTCGGCTGCTCCCAGCACCGACCTCATCGACGCCAGCAAGGACTCGACCTCGTGACCCGCAACAACCCGTCCCGCTCCGCGGGGAAGTCCGGCAAGTCCGGCAAGTCCGCCAAGCCCGGACAGGTCGCCCGCCCGCGCTGGGGAGCCAAGCCGTCCCGTCCGGCGGCCACGGACCGCGAGGGCTACACGGCCCAGACCGCCCCGGTCGTCCCGGCCGAGCCGAAGCCCCAGGCGGCCCAGGACCGGCCCGCCCGGGCCGAGTCGGCCGCGTCCGGGAAGAGCGCGCCGCGCAAGCAGGCCGTCCGCCCGCCGAAGGCGCTGCGCACGGTCAAGCCGGCCAGGGCGGAGCGCGCGCCCAAGGCCCCGAGCGGTGACCCGCTGGTCGGCGAGCGCTACGAGGTCGAGGTGGGCCCGGTCGCGCACGGCGGCGGGCACTGCGTGGCCCGGCACGAGGGCCGGGTGCTGTTCGTGCGGCACGCGCTGCCGGGCGAGCGGGTGATCGCCCGGGTCACCGAGGGCACCACCACCTCCCGCTTCCTGCGCGCCGACGCGGTGGAGATCCTGGACGCCGCCAAGGAGCGGATCCCGGCGCCGTGCCCGTTCTCCGGCCCCGGCCGGTGCGGTGGCTGCGACTGGCAGCACGTCACCCCCGGTGGCCAGCGCAAGCTCAAGGCGCAGGTGCTCACCGAGCAGCTGGCCAAGCTCGCCCACCTGACCCCCGAGGAGGCCGGCTGGGACGGCAGCGTCGAGCCGGTCGGCGGCAAGCTCCCGGCGGGCGAGGTGCCCGCCTGGCGCAGCCGGGTGCAGTACGCCGTCGACCCCGCCACCGGCAAGGCCGGGCTGCGCCGTCACCGCTCGCACGACGTCGAGCCGGTCGACCGCTGCCTGATCGCCGCCCCCGGGGTGGCCGAGCTGGGCATCGAGGCCCGCGACTGGTCGGGCGTGGAGAGCATCGAGGCGATCGCCGCCACCGGGTCCTCGGACCGCCAGGTGGTGCTGACGCCCAGGGCCGGTGCCCAGCTGCCGCTGGTCGAGCTGGACCGCCCGGTCTCCATCACCCGGATCGACGACCAGGGGAACGTCCACCGGGTGCACGGCCGGACCTTCGTCCGTGAGCGGGCCGCCGGGCGCACCTGGCGGGTGAGCAACGGCGGGTTCTGGCAGATCCACCCCGAGGCGCCGGACACCCTGGTGGAGGCCGTCCTGGGCGGGCTCGACCCGCAGTGGGGCGAGATGGCCCTCGACCTGTACTGCGGGGTCGGTCTGTTCGCCGGAGCCCTGGCGGACCGGGTCGGCGAGGACGGGGCGGTGCTCGGCATCGAGTCCAGCAAGCAGGCCGTGATCGACGCCCGGCACAACCTGGCCGCGGTGGACAACGTCCGGATCGAGTGCGACAAGGTCGAGTCGCTGCTCCCGCGCACCGGGATCACCTCCACCGACCTGATCGTCCTCGACCCGCCGCGCGCGGGGGCGGGCCGGGAGACCGTCGCCCACCTGGTCGGCCTGGAGGCGCGCCGGATCGCGTACGTCGCCTGCGACCCGGCGGCCCTCGCCCGCGACCTGGCGTTCTTCCGCGAAGGCGGCTACCGCCCGGTCTCGCTCCGGGCCTTCGACCTGTTTCCGATGACCCACCACTTCGAGTGCGTGGCCATCCTGGAGCCGGTCGCCGAGTAGTCCCGGGTCGGCCCGGAGAGCCCCGGGGGCGCGTGGAACCGTACGGCCGTGCACGGCCAGTCACCCGGTTCCGCGCGCCCCCGTTCGGTTTCCGGCGGGCTGCGCGGGCACCCCTGATACGTTTCCGCATATCGGTACGGATCCGTATCCGGGAGTCCCGTGGCAGGGAGGGCAGTGTGGCGCCCAGGCGCATGACCCGCGAGGAGACCAGGCAGCAGACCCGGGAGCGGCTGGTCACGGCCGCCGCCGAGCTGTTCGCCGAGCGGGGTGTCAACGGGGCCTCGGTCGAGCAGATCGCCGAGCGGGCCGGCTACAGCCGAGGCGCCTTCTACGGGAACTTCGAGGACAAGAACGGCCTGGTACTGGAGCTCCTCAAGCAGCGCACCCTGCACGAGCGGCAGGAGGTCGAGGAGATCGGGCGCGGCGCGGAGTCCTTCGAGGAGATGCTGGCCGCGCTGCGTACCTGGCACCGCGAGCGGGGGCGGCACCTGGCGGACTGGCTCGCGCTGCGGATGGAACTCGTCCTGCACGCCCTGCGGAACCCCGAGGTCAGGCCGCTGCTGGCGGAGCGCGAGGAACTGGCGAGCGCCGCCATCGCCGAGGGCCTGCGCTATGAGCTGGCGCGGCGCGGGGCGGTACCGCCGGCCGACCCGGCGTTCCTTGCCCTGATCGTCCACGCGCTGGAGGACGGTCTGCTGATCCAGCGGCTGCTGCGCCCCGACGAGTTCACCGACGAGGTGGTCGTCGACGCGTTCGAACTGTTGCTGCGCAGTTGGACGGCCGCGCCGGAAGCCGGCGGCGGTGCGGCCGGATCGACCGAGGCCGGTGGCGGTGCGGTGGACTCGGCCGAGCTGAGTTGAACCCGGCGCCGCGAGGCGAGGACCCGACCGGCCCGGCCGGTGTCCGGATCCGCGGAAGGACCGTGTTGCGGGCCGAGGATCCGGACACGGTGGTGTTGCACACGAAGGGGTGACCCGGAGGCCGGGCGGGTATGTTCCCCAGCGCTCGCAGCGGCGATTTCCGGTCTTCTGGGAGCACTGGGGTGACGGAGGGCGCGGGGAGGGTCGGAATGCGCCCTTGTTGTGCTAGCAACATGACGCTAGCGTTACGTCATGGCGAAGAAGCAGCTGAACGTCCGGGTGGATGCGGCCACCGCCGAGATGGCGCGCGAGCGCGCCGAGCAGCAGGGGATCAGCATGAACCAGTACATCGAACGGCTTGTCAGGCAGGACATGGGCGAGACCGGTCGGCTGTTCGTCGACGCCGCCGCGCAGTTCATGAAGGAGTACGAGTCGACCTTCCTCGCCGAGTTCGGCGACGGCCTGCAGGACGTGCGCCGTTGAACCTTGAGGTGGACCTCTCGTGGCTGCTCATGACCGCTGAGCAGTACACCCCCGGCGACCCGCCGGTCACGGACTACGGATCGCTGCTCGCGGCGGTCACCCGGCACCAGGCCGAGATCTTCGACATCGCCGTCTACCCCGAACCGCAAGACCGGGCGGCGGCCCTGATGCACCAGCTGATCCGGGTACCGGCGCTGGAGCGGAGCAACGAGCTCTTCGCCACCGCCGTCGCCTACGCGTACCTGGTGGCCAGCGGTTGCAGCGTCGCCACCACCGCGCGCGAGGTGCGCAGCCTGGCGCGGGCGATCCGGGAGGGCAAGCTCGGCGTCAGCGGGGTGGCCGACCGGCTGGCCGCCTGGGTGGTGGACGAGGCCGAGGAGGAGGAGGTGCGGGGGGATGACGACGGGGACGACGGCGACGCCGACTGACGCCGTCGGCGGTACCGTCCCGGCCGCGCCCGGGCGGTGATCACCTAGGCTGGGGGTTTCATCCGACACGGCGAGGAACCACTGACGTTGCTGCAGGACATCGAGCGCTATCTGGCCTGCCCGCACTGCGCACAGCGGCTGGCCCTCGACGGGCGCACCCTGCGCTGTCCCGCGGGCCACAGCTTCGACCAGGCCAGGCAGGGCTATGTCAGCCTGCTGGCAGGCGACGCGCACACCAAGACCGGCGACACGGCCGACATGGTCGCCGCCCGCAGCGACTTCCTGGCCGCCGGCCACTACCGGCCGATCGCGGCGGCCCTGGCCGCGGCGGCGGACCGGACGGACGGCCTGGTGGTGGACCTGGGCGCGGGCACCGGGTACTACCTCTCGCAGGTACTGGAGCACGCAGGCGGTGTGGGCGCCGCCCTCGACATCTCCAAGTACGCGCTGCGCCGGGCCGCCAAGGCGCATCCCCGGATCGGCGCGGTGGTCTGCGACGCCTGGCGTCCGCTCCCGCTCCTGGACGGCTGCGCCGACCTGGTGCTGAACGTCTTCGCGCCGAGGAACGGTCCGGAGATCCGCCGGGTGCTGCGCCCGGGCGGCCGACTGCTGCTGGTCACGCCGACCTCCCGGCATCTGAGCGAACTCGTCGCGGCGCTGGGCCTGTTGTCGGTGGACGAGGAGAAGGAGCGCCGGGTCGAGGAGAAGCTGAGCCCGTGGTTCACCAGGACCGACCGGGTCGAGGTGGAGTTCCGGCTCAGCCTGTCACGGACGGATGCGGCGGCCGTGGTGGCAATGGGTCCCAACGCCTGGCACACCGCTCCCGATGCGCTCGGCGCGGCACTGGCGGAGCTGCCGGAGCCGGTCGAGGTCACCGGCTCGGTGCAGGTGTCGACGTACCGCTGACTCCGGGCGGGCGGTCCGGTCAATCGCCGGGGACGGGCCCGGCTACCCATAGGGATGAACGGGGCGCGCAGGGACGTTTCGTCTCGGCCGGCGGCAACTAGGGTGCCCCGGGTGACCAGCGAAGCCGCCCAGTCCGCAGTCCAGCCGCTCTCGGGCACCGTCCTGCCGGTCGGAACCCCCGCAGGGCGGGCGTCGGCCCGCCCCGCCGTCGAGGAGCTCAGGCTCACCTCGTTCAAGTCGTACCGTCGGACGACCCTCGCGCTCTCGCCGTTCACCGTCCTCCACGGGCCCTCCGGGGTCGGCAAGTCGAACGCGCTCGACGCCCTGGCCGTGCTCTCCCGGCTGGCGCTGGGCGAGCCGATCGGCCCTTCGCTGGACGGACTCGGCGGTACCGCGGGGCCGCTGGCCCAGCCGGTCAGGGGCGGGCTGCTCGGCTGTGTGCCGCACGGCCGGAACGCGATCATCCTGGGCTGCACGGTCCGCTCCTGCGCGGGACCGATCCGGCTCGAACTGGTGGTGCGCACCGACGGCCGGGTCCGGGTCGCCCGGGAGTGGCTCACCTGCGCGGGGCAGACGCTGGTCGAGACCGGAGAGCAGGACGTGGCCCACGGGAAGGTCAACGTCACCTGGCACAACGACACCCGGCAGGGCGACATCCGGGCGCCGTTCCCCAGCGACAGCCTGATCGTCACCCAGATCCCGCTGCGGGTGGCCGGCTCCTCGGCCGGGGAGTGCAAGGTGCTCGCGGCGGCCGAGCAGCTGCTGACCGCGCTGCGCGAGATCTTCCCGCTGCATCCCGTGCCCGCCCTGATGCGCGACTGGGTGAAGCCCGATCCGGACGCCAGGCTGCTGGGAACGGCCGCCAACATCTCCGCCGTCCTGGCCAGGGTCAGGAACGACTGCACCCGGCGCTACGGGCGGCTGCTCAAGGCCGTCCAGGCGGCGGCTCCGCACCCGCTGCTCGGGCTGGACGTGGCCCGGCGCGGGCCTGAGGCGCAAGAGCGGCTGCTCGCGGTCTTCGACGAGGGGGTGCTCGGGCGGACCGGTGCGGACCAGGCCTCGGACGGCATGCTGCGGCTGCTCGCCTTCGCCGCGGTACTGCTGACCGGCGCGGGGGTGCTGGACGTGGAGCCGGCTGCCGAGGTCCCGCCGGCGCATCGCCAACTAGCCGTACTGGCAGAGGACCTGGGTGCCGGACTGGCGGGGGAGCAGGTCGCCGCGCTGCTGCGGGTGGCCCGCGAGGTGTGCGAGAAGGGGGACGTCCGGCTGCTCGCGGCGGTGAACGATCCGGCACCGGTGCGAGAGGCGGGCGGTGCCGAGCTGGTCGAGTGCCGACGTGATCCGGCCACCGGGCACAGCGTGCTGCGGCCCGATCCGCCCCGGGTGCCGGCGCAGTCGGCGCGCGGGGACAGGGCGGATGCGGCGGGTGGGGCGGGTGGTACGACCGGCGCGGATGGGGGCGTGACCGGCACGGGTGTGGACGAGGCGGATGAGGGCGGTCCCACCGGGACGCCGGCGATGGGGTAGACCTGGGTGCGTGAGTGAGCAGACGAACGGCCCGGCGGGCCAGACCCTGGAGGAGCTGCAGCAGCGGCTCACCGACTTCGCGGCGGCCCGGGACTGGCAGCCGTTCCACACCCCGAAGAACCTCGCGGCGGCGCTGAGCGTGGAGTCGGGCGAACTCCTGGAAATCTTCCAGTGGTTGACGCCGGAGCAGGCGTCCGAGGTGATGGCCGATCCGGACCGGGCGCACCGGGTCCGGGACGAGGTCGCCGATGTGCTGGCGTATCTGCTGCAGTTCTGCACGGCGGTCGGAGTGGATCCGCTCACCGCGCTGGCAGCGAAGATCGAGCGGAACGAGGTGCGCTTCCCGGTGGTCGGTCGGCGGCCGACGGGCGAGGGCGATCAGATCGTCTGATTGCCGGACCACCGCTCCGCTGAACTGAACTTCCGTTGAACCGCACTTCCGTGCACCCGTGTGGGTGACACGGATTATCCACAGGGCGGGGTTGTCCACAGGTTATCCCCGGGGTGCTGCGCGGACCTGATCCGAGCAGCACGCTTGCGCCGTGACACACCGTCGGCGACGGCGGTCGGACGCAAGCGAGGGGAGCGGCGGGTTATGGACGCGCTGCGATTGATCAAGACGGCTCGGCACGCGCTGGCGGAGACCCGAAGCGCATCGGACGCGCTCGCCGAAGCCTGGCAGGCGGGGCTGCTCACCGAGGCCGTCGGGGGGCGGATCGCCGAGCGCGAGTCCGGTGAGCTCGGTGCTCTGGGCCAGCTGCTCTGCGACGCGGGCGCCCACGCCGTCGGCTGCCTGGAGCAGCCGTCCGGCGGAGCGGCCGCCGAGGGCGGCACCGAGGGCGGCACCGAGGAGGAGTGGAGCCGGGGCGAGTGGGGTGGCACCGGCCGCGCCTCCCGACTGGACGAACTCGGCGAGTTGGAGCCCGTGCTCCGGGAACTCGGCCGGCTCCTGCACGAAGTAGCCGAAGCGCTCGTGGTGCTGGCCTGCGGCGCTGACGGCGAACGCCTCTACTGGCGGTGCATCGACGGCATCGACGCGGGGGCCGAGTGCAAGGACTTGGTGGCGGAACTCCTCAGGGCGGTACGCAGGCAATCGGGGGACTCGAGCGGTGAGGCCGCGGAGGAGAGCACCGACTTCCCGGACGAAGGGGACACCTGGCACGAGGACGAGGAGTGGGAGTACCGCCGGGACGGGCGGAGTGATGAATACCGGGGCCGCCGACAGCCGAGCCGTGAGCGGCCCGGTGACGAACAGCGGGACGCCGGGCGGCGCACCGGGGCCGATGGGGTCCCTGAGTCGAGCAGTGAGCAGGACAACCCCGAGCCGGACGGCGCGAGGCTGCACGGCGCGAGGCCGCACGGCGCGGGGACCGGGCCGGGCGCGGACCGCTGTTCGGAAGGGAGCCTGCCGACCCTGGTCATCCCGCTGGCGCCGCCGGGCGCTGCGCCCGGCTACCGACCCGGGGCGGACGAGTCGGCGGAGCCGTCGGCGGCCGGTTCCGGCCCGGCCTGGTCCGGCCGGGTGCCGGAGGAGCGCAGGTCGGCGCCGAGTCCGGCCAGCGAGTCGTTGACGGAGGCGAGCAGTTCCTGCATCTGTTCCAGCAGGCTCTTGGGCGTGGCGGCGGTGGGTGGCACGACGGCAGTGGGAGGGGAGGCGATGGGCACGCCTGCGGTGGCCGCTGTCTGTGGTGCGACGGGTGCCTCGGACCTGGGTTCGGACATGAGGGGGGCCCTCCAGCTCGGTAGTGCGGTGTGAGGCGGCGGAGGTCGACGCCGCCGGTTCAACGAGCGGCTCGGGCACCCGGTCACCCGGCACCACTCGTTGAGCTCCAAGCCCAGCCTGCTGTCAGCCGCAGGGGTGAGGACGGCTTGCGGCGCGGCGCCGCACTCGGCTAGGAGCGGCGGGGTGCGGGGTGCAGGAGGCCGTGGGCGTCGTCGGTTCCATGCGTCGCTTCGTTCGGGGTGCGGCTGCCGGGCCGGAATACACGTATCCGGCCGGAGCGTGCGTGCTGGATCGGGCCGGAGTGCGCGCGTCGGGCCCGGAGTGAGCGTGCCCGGCGTATCCGGCCGGAGCGAGCGTGCCGGGTGTGCGGGAAAACGACCGGGCTCTCGGTGCCGCCGTGAGGACGGCATCGAGAGCCCGGTACGGTGCAGAGGAGGTCAGTTGTGCGCGTGCAGGTCGGCGTTGAGCCCACCCCACGAACCGGACCGGGCGATCACCTCGACCGCGCCGCTCTGCGAGTTGCGGCGGAACAGCAGGTTGTCCTGGCCGGAGAGCTCGACCGCCTTGGCGATCTTGCCGTCGGGGGTGGTGACGCGGGTGCCGGCGGTCACGTACAGACCGGCCTCGACCACGCAGTCGTTGCCGAGCGAGATGCCGATGCCCGCGTTGGCGCCCAGCAGGCACCGCTGGCCGACCGAGACGACCTGCTTGCCGCCACCGGACAGGGTGCCCATGATCGAGGCGCCGCCACCGATGTCGCTGTGGTCGCCGACCACGACGCCCGCGCTGATCCGGCCCTCGACCATCGAGGTGCCCAGGGTGCCGGCGTTGAAGTTGACGAAGCCCTCGTGCATCACGGTGGTGCCGACGGCCAGGTGCGCACCGAGGCGGACCCGGTCCGCGTGCGCGATCCGGACACCCGACGGCGCGACGTAGTCGCTCATCCGCGGGAACTTGTCGATCCCGTACACGGCCAGCTGGCCGCCCTGGATGCGGACGGCGAGCCGGGCCTGCTCGACGTTCTCGACCGGCACCGGGCCGATGCTGGTCCAGGCGACGTTGGCGAGCAGGCCGAAGATGCCGTCCAGGTTCTGGCCGTGCGGCTTGACCAGGCGGTGGCTCAGCAGGTGCAGGCGAAGGTACACGTCGTGCGTGTCCAGCGGCTTCTCGTCCAGGGAGGCGATGGTGGTGCGCACCGCGACCACCTCGACGCCCCGGCGCGCGTCGCTGCGCAGCGCCTCGGCGGTGCCCGCGCCGAGAGCCGCCTCGGCCTCTTCGGCGGTCAGTCGGACGGTGCCGGCCGGGCCCGCCTCGGCGACGAGTTCGGGGGCGGGGTACCAGGTGTCGAGGACGGTCCCGTCGGCGGCGATGGTGGCCAGACCGGCCGCGACGGCGCCGCTTGCGAGGGTGGAGGTTTCAGCAGTCACATCGTGCACGTTAACGAATCCCGGCCGCGGCTGCCGAACCCGCTCACCGTCCGGACGCGGATTCGGATCATCCGGGCGTCGATTCGAGCCGAGGTGCGCATAAAACCCGGTGCCCGCGCGATGGGTGCTCGGCGATACTCAGCCGGGTGTTCATCTCGATCTCCACCACAGGAACGGCCGAGCGGCCCGCCACCGACCTGGGATTTCTGCTGCACAAGCACCCTGACAAGGTGCAGCGGTTCTCGACCTCCCACGGTGAGGCGCATGTCTTCTACCCAGAGGCGACGGCCGAGACGTGCACCGTGGCGCTGCTGCTGGATGTCGACCCGATCGCGCTGGTGCGCAAGGGCCGGGGCAAGGGCCGCGGCGGCTCGCCGGACTTCTCGCTCGCCCAGTACGTCAACGACCGCTCCTACGCGGCCTCCTCGCTGCTCGCGGTAGCCCTGCGGACGGTCTTCCGGACCGCGATGAAGGGCGTCTGCGAGACGCGTCCCGGCCTGGCGGACCAGCCGATGCCACTGCGGATCTCACTGCCCGCGGTACCCGCGAGCGGTGCGGGCGAGAGCGGTGGCGCCGCGTTGGTCGGCCGGCTCTTCGAGCCGCTCGGCTGGCAGGTCGCGGCCGAGGCGATCTTGCTGGACGAGGCGTTCCCCGAGTGGGGCGAGTCCCGGTACGTCCGGGTCGAGCTGAGCGCCACCGCGCGGCTGGCCGACGCGCTCCAGCAACTCTATGTGCTGCTGCCGGTGCTGGACGGTTCCAAGCACTACTGGGTCGCGCCGGACGAGGTGGACAAGCTTCTCGACGCCGGAGAGGGCTGGCTGGCCGAGCACCCGGAGCTCAACCTGATCATCCGCCGGTACCTGGCGCGGCGCTGGGCGCTGGCCCGGACCGCGATGGAACGCCTGGAGCTGGCCCGGCTCGCCGAGGCCGACGACCGGGAGGCCGAGGAACTGGACAACGCGGTGGACGACGAGAACACCGGAGAGAGCGCCGACGGCAGGGAGGCCGCCGAGTCCGAGGCGGGTGCCGAGGGGACGGCCGACCGGAAGCGCACCTCACTCGCCGTTCAGCGCCGGGAGGCGATCCTGGCCGCACTGCGTGAGACGGGTGCGGCCCGGATCCTCGATCTCGGCTGCGGGCAGGGCGAGTTGGTCGGCGCGCTGCTCAAGGACACCCGGGTGACCGAGGTGCTCGGCGTGGACGTGTCCACGCGGGCACTCTCGGCAGCCGCCCGCAAACTGCGCTTCGAGCGGATGCCGGAGCGCCAGTCGTCCCGGGTCAGGCTCGCCCAGGGTGCGCTCACCTACACCGACGCGCGCCTCAAGGGCTACGACGCGGCCGTGCTCTCCGAGGTCATCGAGCACCTCGACCTGCCCCGACTGCCCGCACTCGAGTACGCGGTGTTCGGCGCCGCCCGCCCCGGTGCCGTCGTCGTGACCACGCCCAACGTCGAGTACAACGTCCGCTGGGAGACCCTTCCGGCCGGGCACGTCCGGCACGCGGACCACCGGTTCGAGTGGGACCGGGCACAGTTCCTGGCCTGGGCGCAGCGGGTGGCCGACACGTACGGGTACGGCGTCACCGTCCGGCCCGTCGGCCCGTACGACGAGGAGGTCGGTGCGCCGACCCAACTGGCGCTGTTCCGCCTCGGGGCCGCCGGTGCCGAGCCCGACGCCGCGACCGAGGCGGACACCACGGCCCCTGCCGTGATCGCCACCCCCACGACCGCCGCCTCCGCAGCCACCACGACCACCCCGGGCGCCGCAACCACCGCCACCCCCACGACCGCCGCCACCACCACGACCACCACCGAAGGGAGCGTGACTCGATGACCGACACCACCACCGCAGCGCCCGCCCAGGTCCGCGCCCTGCCCGTCACCGACCTCTCCCTGGTGGTGCTGGTAGGCACCACGGGCTCGGGCAAGTCCAGCTTCGCCCGCAAGCACTTCCTGCCGACCCAGGTGGTCTCCTCCGACTTCTGCCGCGGTCTGGTCGCCGACGACGAGAACGACCAGTCCGCCTCCAGCGACGCCTTCGACGTGCTGCACTACATCGTCGGCAAGCGGCTGGCCGCCGGTCGGTTCACCGTGGTCGACGCCACCAACGTCCAGCAGGAGGCCCGGCGCCGGCTGGTGCAGATAGCCCGGGAGCACGACGTACTCCCGATCGCGATCGTCCTCGACGTCCCGCCGGACGTCTGTGCCGAACGCAACCGCACCCGCCCGGACCGGCAGCTTTCGCCACATGTGATCCCCCGCCAGCAGCGCGAGCTGCGCCGCTCGCTCAGGGGGCTGGAACGGGAGGGCTTCCGCAAGGTCCACGTACTACGCGGGGAGGCGGAGGTGGGGGCCGCCCGGATCGTCATCGAGAAGCGCTTCAACGACCTGCGCCACCTCACCGGGCCGTTCGACATCGTCGGTGACATCCACGGCTGCCGCTCCGAGCTGGAGACCCTGCTGGTCCGGCTCGGCTACACCCTCACCCGGGACGAGCAGGGCCGCCCGGTCGATGCCGCGCACCCCGAGGGCCGTACCGCGGTCTTCGTGGGAGACCTGGTCGACCGCGGCCCGGACACCCCGGGTGTGCTGCGTCTGGTGATGGGCATGGTGGTTGCCGGACACGCCATCTGCGTCCCCGGCAACCACGAGAACAAGCTGGGCCGGTGGATGGCCGGCCGCAAGGTCACCGTCTCGTACGGCCTGCAGGAGTCGGTGGACCAACTGGCGGGCGAGAGTGAGGAGTTCCGCGCCCAGGTGCAGGCCTTCATGCGCGATCTGGTCAGCCACTACCTGCTGGACGGCGGCGACCTGGTGGTCTGCCACGCCGGCCTCCCGGAGAAGTACCACGGCCGCACGTCGGGCCGGGTCCGCTCGCACGCGCTCTACGGCGACACCACCGGCGAGACTGACGAGTACGGGCTGCCGGTCCGCTACCCGTGGGCCGAGGAGTACCGGGGCCGGGCGCTGGTGGTCTACGGCCACACCCCGGTCCCGTCCGCGAGCTTCCTCAACAACACCATCTGCCTGGACACCGGCTGTGTCTTCGGCGGCAGCCTCACCGCGTTGCGCTACCCGGAACGCGAGCTGGTCAGCGTCCCGGCCGAGCAGGAGTGGTACGCCCCGGTCCGGCCGATGCACGGCGACGCACCCGGTGCCCGCGACGGCCGTCCGCTCGACCTGGCCGACGTGGCCGGCCGCCGGGTGGTCGACACCACCCACCACGGCCGGGTCGCGGTGCGGGAGGAGAACGCGGCGGCCGCGCTGGAGGTGATGAGCCGTTTCGCGCTCGACCCCAGGCTGCTGGCGTATCTGCCGCCGACCATGGCCCCCAGCGCGACCTCGCGCCGCGAGGGCTATCTGGAGCACCCGGAGGAGGCGTTCTTCGCCTACCGCCACGACGGGGTGCGGCAGGTGGTCTGCGAGGAGAAGCACATGGGCTCGCGCGCGGTGGTCCTGGTCACCCGGGATGCCGCCGTGCTGGAGAAGCGGTTCGGCGTCGAGGCACCCGGTGCGGTCTGGACCCGGACGGGGCGGGCCTTCCTCAGCGACGAGGAGCTGACCGGGGCGGTGCTGGACCGGGTCCGGGCGGCCGCCGAGCGGGCTGGGCTGTTCGAGGAGCTGGCCAGTGACTGGCTGTTGCTCGACGCCGAGCTGATGCCTTGGTCGCTCAAAGCCGCCGAGCTGCTGCGCCGTCAGTACGCGGCAGTCGGCGCGGCGGCGGGCGCGGCACTTCCGCGGGCGCTGGCAGCGCTGGAGCAGGGCACCGGACGCGGTCTGGAACTGGCGGAGCTGACCGAACGGCAGCGGCGGCGGGCGGCGGACGCGGAGGCGTTCACCGCTGCCTACCGCCGCTACTGCTGGCCGACCGAGGGCCTGTCGGGCATCCGGCTGGCGCCGTTCCAGGTACTGGCGGCCGAGGGCGCGAACCTCGCGGTCCGTCCGCACGACCAGCACCTCGCCTGGATCGACCGCCTGGTCGCGGCCGACGACCCGCAGGAGCCGATCCTACGGAGCACCGGCCGTCTGGTGGTGGACACCTCGGACGAGGAGTCGATCGCCGCAGGCGTCGCCTGGTGGGAGGATCTGACGGCGGCCGGCGGCGAGGGCATGGTGGTCAAGCCGCTCGCCTCCCTCGTCCGGCGCGAGGTGGGCGAGGGCCGCCCGGGCGGTCTGGTCCAGCCGGGTATCAAGGTGCGCGGCCGGGAGTACCTGCGGATCATCTACGGTCCGGACTACACCCGGCACCTGGAACAGCTGCGGCAGCGCTCGCTCGGCCACAAGCGGTCACTCGCCCTGCGCGAGTACGCCCTCGGCCTGGAGGCACTGGACCGGCTGGCGGCGGGCGAGCCGCTGTGGCGGGTGCACGAGGCGGTGTTCGCCGTGCTGGCTCTGGAGTCGGAGCCGGTCGATCCGCGGCTCTGAGGCCTACGCCGGGCTCCGGGCCACTCCCGCTGGAAGGTTCACCCGCTGGAGGGGCCCACCCGCCGGAAGGGCCGCCCCGGACTTTGGTGGCGGCCCGGAACGATGGGTGACCCGGGATGATTTGCGGCGGCCAGCGCGACCGCAGGGTCTGCATACAAATTCATAGTGTCGTATACACTTCCCGTCTCAGTGTCCCCGACGCCACAGGAGCCCGGCATGGCCTTCAACCTCCGGAACCGGCACTTCCTCAAGGAGCTGGACTTCTCCCCGCAGGAGTTCCGCTTCCTGCTCGACCTCTCCGCGCAGCTCAAGGCCGCCAAGTACGCGGGGACGGAGCAGCAGCGGCTGCGCGGCAAGAACATCGCGCTGATCTTCGAGAAGACCTCGACCCGGACTCGCTGTGCCTTCGAGGTGGCCGCTCACGACCAGGGGGCGAGCACCACCTACTTGGACCCCTCGGGCTCGCAGATCGGCCACAAGGAGTCGATCAAGGACACCGCCCGGGTGCTCGGCCGGATGTTCGACGGCATCGAGTACCGGGGCCACGGCCAGGAGGTCGTCGAGGAACTGGCCGAGTACGCGGGGGTGCCGGTCTGGAACGGGCTCACCGACGAGTGGCACCCCACCCAGATGCTGGCGGACGCGCTGACCGTCCGGGAGCACACCGCCAAGCCGCTGGAGGAGGTCGCCCTGGCCTACCTCGGCGACGCCCGCTCCAACATGGGCAACTCGCTGCTGGTCACCGGCGCTCTGCTGGGGATGGACATCCGGATCGTCGCCCCGCGACAGCTCTGGCCGGCCGAGGAGGTGCAGAAGGCCGCCCGGGCACTCGCCGACTCCACGGGCGCCCGGATCACCCTGACGGAGGACGTCGCGGCCGGGGTCGCCGGTGCCGACTTCCTCTACACCGACGTCTGGGTCTCGATGGGCGAGCCCAAGGAGGTCTGGGTCGAGCGGATCGCGATGCTGAAGCCCTACCAGGTCTCGATGGAGACGGTCCGGGCGACCGGCAATCCGGCCGTGAAGTTCCTGCACTGCCTTCCGGCCTTCCATGACCTGGGCACGGAGGTCGGCCGGCAGATGCACGAGGCCACCGGGATGTCCGAGCTGGAGGTGACCGACGAGGTGTTCGAGTCCAAGCACTCCATCGTCTTCGACCAGGCGGAGAACCGCCTGCATACCATCAAGGCCGTCCTGGTCGCCACGCTGGGCTCCTGACCGGCTCGCTCCGCCCGGCTCCTCAGAAGGCCACGTTCACGCAGGCCACCCGGTCGCTCGCGGCATGCGAGTCGGCCGGGGCGCCGGCGTGGAGGACGAGCGAGCTCGCCTCGCCCGGCCGGAAGGCCCAGCGGACGGTGGCGCTCGCCGAGCCGTTGCCGGCCCGGTCGGTACGGAGCGTCATGCGCAGCTCGTTTCGGTCGTTGGCGTACGCCAGGTCGGTGGAGGGCTGCACCGGGTCCACGCTGTGCTGGTAGTGCGGACCGGACGCGGCCGGGTCGGCGCCGCACCGCCCCGTGTGCGCATGGACCGGGAACCCGTGTTGCGCCGCGGCCCCCGACAGCTCCATGCGCACCGTGGTCCCGTCCGTGGCGCGCACCACCGTCACGCGGACGTGAGAGCCGTACCGGACGAGGTCCGGCGCGTGGCTGATCGCGGTCGGCGGTACGAAGGCGGAGGCCGGGGCGAAGTCGGCGTCCACCTCGGTGGTGTGGGGCAGTGCCGGGTGCAGCAGGGCGAGCGGGAGCAGGGAAGCGGCGAGCGGGGCGGACATGGTGGGTCGGACCTCCGGGGTGGGCGGACACGGCCGGTGCCGTGGCTGCTGGACACCGACCACGGTCTCGGCCCCGCCCGGCGCACCGCGTGGAGCCGTGCCGCAGGGTCACCCGTACGGGCGGCCGGTGCGGCACTGCCCGTGCGGCGCGGTCCGGGTGAGGTGTTCGGTCTGCGCGAAGGGCCGATGCTCCAAGGTCACCGCTCCGGGGCGGACGCCGCCCCGCGCGAAGCCCCGGCCCCGACGGCCCGGGTCACCGCGCGGGAGCGATGCCCCGGATCTCGCAGCGCGGCCCGCTCGCCCGCATCAGCCGCAGGTCGGCCGTCACCAGCGGAACCCCGAGTTGCTCCGCGACCGCGACGTAGGCGGCGTCGTCCGGCGTCAGGTTGTCCTTCAACTCCCAGATCCGCCCGAGCAGGGGAGCGGCCTCCACCTTGCGGATCTCCAAGCCGGCCAGTTCGGTGGCCAGTTCGGCCACCCGGTCCGCGTCGAGTTCCCGGGCGAGGTACAGCCCGCGCAGCGACTGCATCACCTCGATCACCACGTGCTCGGGGGCGACCCACTCGCCGCCCACCGCCAGCTCGGCCCGGGCCGCCTCGCCCCGTGCGCCCCGGTCGGCGAGCGCCAGCACCAGCGCGGAGGCATCGACGACGATCACGAGCGGGCTCCCTGGACGGTGGCGGTCGATTGACTGGGCTTCACCGTAGCCGGACCGGTCTCCGGCACGACGCGCGGGCCCAGGACTTGCGCCAGGGGGGTGGTGCAGGAAGTTTTGGAGGCATGTCACGGCGGTGTCGTCGGATCGCGCCCAAAGGCATGCCGGCGGAAGGCACGCCTGTAGGTGGGAGTCAGGCGCCCATGCACTATGGTTTATCTCGACATCGAGATAACTCCAAGCTAGGATTTATCTTGACGTCAAGATACTTGCCGAGAGGCGCAGGCGCCCATTCTCGCGAATGGTTAGTTAGCTAAGGCTTACCTTACCTTATCGCCCGGTGGGCAGAGGGGGCGCAGCACAGCCCCACGCACACACGAAGCACCTAGAAGGAGTCAGTCGTGTCCGCGAACAGCTTCGACGCCCGCAGCTCGCTGCAGGTGGGCGACGAGTCGTACGAGATCTTCAAGCTCTCCGCCGTCGAGGGTTCCGAGCGGCTGCCGTACAGCCTCAAGGTGCTGCTGGAGAACCTGCTCCGCACCGAGGACGGCGCGAACATCACCGCCGACCACATCCGCGCGCTCGGCAACTGGGACGCCACCGCCCAGCCGAGCGAGGAGATCCAGTTCACCCCGGCCCGCGTGATCATGCAGGACTTCACCGGTGTGCCGTGCGTGGTCGACCTCGCCACCATGCGTGAGGCCGTCAAGGAGCTTGGCGGCGACCCGTCCAAGATCAACCCGCTGGCCCCGGCCGAGCTGGTCATCGACCACTCCGTCATCGCGGACAAGTTCGGCACCCCGGACGCCTTCGTCCAGAACGTCGAGATCGAGTACGGTCGCAACAAGGAGCGCTACCAGTTCCTGCGCTGGGGCCAGACCGCGTTCGACGAGTTCAAGGTCGTCCCGCCGGGCACCGGCATCGTCCACCAGGTGAACATCGAGCACCTGGCCCGCACGGTCATGGTCCGGGGCGGCCAGGCCTACCCCGACACCTGCGTCGGCACCGACTCGCACACCACCATGGTCAACGGCCTGGGCGTGCTGGGCTGGGGCGTCGGTGGCATCGAGGCCGAGGCCGCGATGCTCGGCCAGCCGGTCTCCATGCTGATCCCGCGCGTGGTCGGCTTCAAGCTGACCGGCGAGCTGCCGGCCGGCACCACCGCCACCGACCTGGTGCTCACCATCACCGAGATGCTGCGCAAGCACGGTGTGGTCGGCAAGTTCGTCGAGTTCTACGGTGACGGCATCGGCGCCATCCCGCTGGCCAACCGTGCCACCATCGGCAACATGTCGCCGGAGTTCGGCTCGACCTGCGCGATCTTCCCGATCGACGCCGAGACCATCAACTACCTGAAGCTCACCGGCCGCAGCGAGCAGCAGCTCGCCCTGGTCGAGGCGTACGCCAAGGAGCAGGGCCTCTGGCACGACCCGTCGGTCGAGCCGGTCTACTCCGAGTACCTGGAGCTGGACGTCTCCACCGTCGTCCCGTCGATCTCCGGCCCGAAGCGCCCGCAGGACCGCGTCGTCCTCGCCGAGGCGGCGGCCAAGTTCGCCGAGGCGCTGCCGACCTACTCGGCCGAGGCCTCCAAGCCGACCGCCGTCACCGCCCCCGACGGTTCGTCGTACGAGATCGACAACGGCGCGGTCGTGATCGCCTCGATCACCTCCTGCACCAACACCTCCAACCCCTCCGTCATGCTGGGCGCCGCCCTGCTGGCGAAGAAGGCCGTGGAGAAGGGCCTGACGGTCAAGCCCTGGGTCAAGACCACCCTGGCGCCCGGCTCCAAGGTCGTCATGGACTACTACGAGAAGGCCGGCCTGCTCCCGTACATGGAGAAGCTGGGCTTCAACCTGGTCGGCTACGGCTGCGTCACCTGCATCGGCAACTCGGGCCCGCTGCCCGAGGAGGTCTCGGCCGCGGTGAACGAGGCCGACCTGGCCGTCGTCTCGGTGCTCTCCGGCAACCGCAACTTCGAGGGCCGGATCAACCCCGACGTCAAGATGAACTACCTGGCCTCCCCGCCGCTGGTGGTCGCCTACGCCCTCGCCGGCAACATGAACGTCGACATCACCCGCGAGGCCCTGGGCCAGGACGCGGAGGGCAACGACGTCTTCCTCGCCGACATCTGGCCCACCGAGCAGGAGGTCGCCGACGTCGTCGCCGGCTCCATCGACGAGGCCATGTTCGACAAGGGCTACCAGGACGTCTTCGCCGGCGACCACCGCTGGCAGTCGCTCCCGGTCCCGACCGGCAACACCTTCGAGTGGGACGCCGAGTCCACCTACGTCCGCAAGCCCCCGTACTTCGAGGGCATGGCCAAGACCCCGAGCCCGGTGACCGACATCACCGACGCCCGCGTCCTGGCCAAGCTGGGCGACTCGGTCACCACCGACCACATCTCCCCGGCCGGCAACATCAAGCCGGGCACCCCGGCGGCGCAGTACCTGACCGCCAACGGCGTCGAGAAGCGTGACTTCAACTCCTACGGCTCGCGCCGTGGCAACCACGAGGTCATGATCCGCGGCACCTTCGCCAACATCCGTCTGCGCAACCAGATCGCGCCGGGCACCGAGGGCGGTTACACCCGCGACTTCACCCGGTCCGCCGAAGGTGACGGGGGTGCCCCCGTGTCGTTCATCTACGACGCCTCGCAGAACTACCAGGCCGCCGGCATCCCGCTGGTCGTCCTGGCGGGCAAGGAGTACGGCTCCGGCTCGTCCCGCGACTGGGCCGCCAAGGGCACCGCGCTGCTGGGTGTCAAGGCCGTCATCGCCGAGTCGTACGAGCGCATCCACCGCTCGAACCTGATCGGCATGGGCGTCCTGCCGCTGCAGTTCCCGGAGGGCCAGAGCGCCGACTCCCTGGGCCTGACCGGTGAGGAGACCTTCTCCATCACCGGCGTGACCGAGCTCAACGAGGGCCGCACCCCCAAGACCCTCAAGGTCAAGGCGGTCGGCGCGGACGGGACCAGCACCGAGTTCGACGCGGTCGTCCGCATCGACACCCCCGGCGAGGCGGACTACTACCGCAACGGCGGCATCCTGCAGTACGTGCTGCGCTCGCTGATCGGCTGATCCCAGTAGGTCCGGCAGAGGCCGGCACCCACTCCTCGGAGTGGGTGCCGGCCTCTTCTGTTTCCGGATCACGTTTTGACGTATCGCTGCTCAAAGTTGCGCGTTTCTATGTTCAAATGCGCATGAACACGCTACCTTCTCGGATGTCAGCGGCCCGGCGCACCTCTGCGGGTCCCTGCGAATTGCACATGCTGCACGGCCGGCAACGCTTTGACGGTCACCGGTCACCCCCGGTGGTGCGCGCTATTGCCGCCGGATGGCCGCAGGACTATACCTTTGCGCATCACAGCAACGCCTCTGAGCGGCACTTCCGCCGCTGGGCGCGCCCCAGCAGCGGGAATTGACGGGCCGTCATAACCTGGCTGCATCTCAAGGACACCGAGGGGTTAGGGCACTCATGGGCTCTGCAAACGAGTACAACCGCCGTGACATCTTCAAGCGCGCCGCCGGTATCGCCGTGCTCGCGGCGGCCGGAAGTCCGCTGCTCGCCGCCTGCGCCGCCGGCGCCGGCGGAAGCGACAACAAGGGGACGAAGAGCAGCGGTTACAACCTCACCGATGCCAAGAACCCGTTCGGTGTGGACGCCAGGGCGGGCCTTGAGGTCTTCATCTTCGACGGCGGCTACGGCAGCGACTACGCCAAGGCGTTCGAGGCCGTCTACGCGAAGTCCTACCCCGATGCGAAGATCAACCATCAGGCGGACAAGGACGTCACCGGCAAGCTCCAGCCGCGCTTCAACGCGGGCAGCCCACCGGACGTCATCGACGACTCCGGCAACAAGCAGATCAAGCTGGACGTGCTGGTCGACTCCAACCAACTGACCGATCTGCAGCCGCTGTTGGACGCACCGTACCTCGACGACCCGACCAGGAAGGTCCGTGACGTGCTGATGCCCGGCACGCTCGACTCCGGCACGGTCAAGGGCAAGGTCTACAACCTCTCCTACGTCTACACCGTGTTCGGCCTCTGGTACTCGGGCAAGCTGTTCCGGGAGCACGGCTGGACGGCTCCGAAGACCTGGGCCGACTTCATCGCACTCGGCAGCCGGATCAAGGCCGCCGGCATCGCCCCGCTGGCCCACCAGGGCAAGTACCCGTACTACATCAACGTCGCCATGCTGGACATGATCGCCAAGCAGGGCGGCCCGGAGCTGATGAAGCGGATCGACAACCTGGACCCGACCGCCTGGGACGACCCGGCCGTCAAGACCGCGATGGACGCGTTCTACCAGGTGGTCGACCAGGACTTCCTGCTCCCGGGCACAAACGGCATGACCCACACCGAGTCGCAGACCGCGTGGAACCAGTACAAGGCCGCCTTCATCCCGTGCGGCTCCTGGCTGGAGAACGAACAACTCGCCTCCACGCCGGCCGACTTCGAGATGACCTTCATGCCGATGCCCTCGCTGCCCGGCGACCGGATGCCGTTCGAGGCGATCCGGGCGGGCGCGGGCGAGCCGTTCATCGTGCCCAGGCAGGGCAGGAACGTGGCCGGCGGTCTGGAGTTCCTGCGGATGATGCTGACCAAGGAGGCCTCGGGCAAGTTCGCCCAGACCGCCAACAGCCTCACCTGCCTCAAGGACGGCGTCGGACCCGAGGTCAAGCTGAAGCCGGGCACCCAGTCCACCGTGGTGGCCCTGAAGGCCGCGGGCGCCAACACCTTCAACTACCAGTACCCGAACACCGCCAGCAAGTTCGACGAGGACCTGCAGAACGCCTCCGGCGAGCTGATGGCCAAGCGCATCGGACCGGACGAGTGGATCAAGCGCGCCAAGGAGTCGGCGGCCAAGAACAAGTCCGCCTGACCGGTGGAGCCGACGGGTGTGCCCGGGGCCCGCGGACGGCGGCCCCGGCGCGCGCCCGGGTCCGACGGGCAGGAGATGCACGGACAGGAGATGCGGCGATGCGTCACGGCAAGTACCCCTTCATCGTGGGGTTCCTCTTCCTCCCGATGGTGCTGTACGCGGGCCTGGTGCTCTGGCCCTACCTGCAGACCTTCGGGTACTCCCTGACCGACTGGTCCGGGCAGAGCCAGCAGATGGACTTCGTCGGGCTGGACAACTACGGCAAGCTGTTCCACGACGGCGTCTTCCTCGGCGCGCTCGGGCACAACGTCCTGCTGCTCACCGTGCTGCCGGTCGCGACCATCGTGATCGCGCTCTTCTTCGCCTTCATGCTCAACGTCGGCGGCCGGGGCGGCACCGGCGGGGTGCAGGGCGTGCGCGGATCCGCCTTCTACAAAGTGGTCTTCTTCTTCCCGCAGGTGCTCTCGATCGCCATCCTCGCCGTGCTCTGGCAGGCGGTCTACCGCACCGACGCCGCCGGCCTGGCCAACGGCGTACTGATCAAGCTGGGGCTGGCGGACGCCCAGCACCCGGTGGCCTGGCTCTCCGACCCCGACCTGGTGCTCTGGTGCATCCTCGGGGTGCTGGTCTGGAGCGGGGTCGGCTTCTACCTGGTGCTGTTCTCGGCCGCGATGCAGTCGATCCCCAGGGACATCTACGAGGCGGCCCTGCTGGACGGTGCGGGACGCGGCCAGACCTTCTTCAGGATCACGCTGCCGCTGCTCTGGGAGACCGTGCAGACCGCCTGGGTCTACCTCGCGATCGTGGCGATGGACGCCTTCGCGCTGGTCGCCAGCATGACCCCGGGACGCGCCTACGGCGGTGGTCCCGATCACCACAGCGAGCTGATGTCCACGTATCTGATGCGCAACTTCCTCGCCTTCGGGGAGGCCGGCTACGCCTGCGCGATGGGTGTCGTGATCTTCTTCTTCACCCTCATCCTGTCCGTCGTCTCGCTGCGGGTCACCCGGCGCGAGCGGATCGAGTACTAGCGGGGCCATGGCATGAGTACCAGCATCGAAAGGACCGCTCCCGCGCCGGAGGCGGAGCGCACCCGCGGCAGCCGTCCGGCGAAGGGGGCAGAGCGCTTCGCCGACCGCGGGGGAGTGCTGAACGCCTTCTCGCACGGGTTCCTCGCCCTCTGGGCCGTGATGATCGTCTTCCCGCTGCTCTGGGTGGTGCTCGGCTCGTTCAAGACCGACGCCCAGATCAACGGCAGCGCCTGGAGCTGGCCGGGCCACTGGAGCTTCGACGCCTTCGGCCGGGCCTGGACCAAGGGCATCGGCGGCTTCTTCGCCAACACCCTGATCGTGCTGGCCGGTTCGCTCACCCTGACCATGTTGCTCGGCTCGATGGCGGCCTATGTGCTCGCTCGGTACGAGTTCAGGGGCAACCGGCTGATCTACTACTTCTTCGTGGCCGGGGCGATGTTCCCGGTCTACCTGGCCCTGGTCCCGCTCTTCTTCATGGTCCGGAACCTCGGCGGGATCTCCCCGCTGCTCGGCCTGAACAGCTACCTGGGCCTGATCCTGGTGTACGTCGCGTACTCGCTGCCGTTCACCGTGTTCTTCCTGCACTCCTTCTTCCGCACCCTGCCCACCGCCGTGCACGAGGCGGCGATGCTGGACGGCTGCTCGCACACCCGGGCGTTCTTCCAGGTCATGGTGCCGATGGCGAAGCCCGGACTGATCAGCGTCGGCATCTTCAACCTGCTCGGCCAGTGGAACCAGTACATCCTGCCGGTGACTCTGATGCAGCCGACCTCGGCGGGCGAGGCCGACCACTCGGTACTGGCCCAGGGGCTGGTCAACCTGGCGCTGCAGTCGGGGTACGCGAGTGACGCGCCGTCCCTCTTCGCCGGTATGACGATCGCGATGCTGCCGGTGCTGGTGGTGTACCTGTCCTTCCAGCGCCAGGTGCAGTCCGGACTCACGTCCGCCACCCTCAAGTAGCGCGGAGCCGAGGGCACGGGAGCCCTCGGCGGTCGGGCCCGTCGGCCCGCAACCGGCTCGGGGCGCGGGGCCCGCGCGAGTGGCCCGCTGTCGCGGTGCACGGTGTTTCGCGCGGGCCCCGCCCTGGAGGTGGTTCCCGGTGGGCCGGCCGCCTCAGACCCGGTCGGCCGCCGGAGGGATCAGCCCCGGTCGCACGCCTGCGCGCGCAGTGCCCGCGCCAGGTCGTCGTGGCACTCCAGGACCAGCCGCCGCAGCGCGGGGGCGGCCGAGGGGTGCCCGGTCAGCCAGGCGTCGGCGGCGGCGAGGGTCCGCTCGTCGGTCTGGTAGCGCGGGAAGAACCCGCCGACGATCCGCATCGCGATCTCGATGCTGCGCTGCGACCAGATCTCCTCCAGCAGCGCGAAGTAGCGCTCGGTGTAACCGACCGTCAGATCGCGTCGGCCCGGCTGGTTGAAGCCCGAGATCTGGGCCTCCACCAGGGCGTTGGGCAGCTCGTCGGAGTCGATCACGGCCGACCAGGCGGCGGCCTTGGCTCCGGCGGTCGGCAGCGCGGCCAGGCACTCGGTCAGGTGCTGCTTGCCGCTGGCGGTGTTGTCGGCGGCCAGCTCCGCGTTCAGCTCCTCGGCGCCCGCCTTCCCGGCGGCGGCCAGTGCCAGCCAGAGCAGCCAGCGCAGGTCCTGGTCCACCTCCAGGCCGTCGATCCGGGCGGTCCCGGCGAGCAGCCCGCGCAGCAGCCGGAACTGCTCCTCCTCGTGGGCGGTCTGCGCCAGGAACCGGGCCCAGGCCAGCTGGTGGTCGCTGCCCGGCGCGGCGGCGCGGAGTTCGCGCAGCGCGCCCTCGGCGAGCAGCTGTGCGCCCTCCGGGCGCCAGGCCGGGTCCGCGTACACGTCCAGCGCGAGCTTGGCCTGCTGGTGCAGCGACTGCAGCACGCCGATGCCCGACTCCTGGCCCGCGAAGCGCAGTACCAGCGCCAGGTAGTCGCGGGTCGGCATCAGCCCGTCCCGGGTGAGGTTCCACACGGCCGACCAGGCCAGCGCCCGGGCGAGGCCGTCGGTGATCTCGCCGAGGCCGTCGCGCAGGGTCTCCAGCGAACGGTCGTCGAAGCGGATCTTGCAGTACGTCAGGTCGTCGTCGTTGAGCAGCACCAGCGCGGGCCTGGGCAGCCCGGCGAGCTCGGGGACGACGGTCCGGGTGCCGTGCACGTCCAGCTCGATCCGGTGGGTGCGGACCAGGGCGCCGACGGCGTCGCGGTCGTAGAGGCCGATCGCGATCCGGTGCGGACGCGGGGTCGCGCCGTCCTGGACCACCGCGAACTCGGTGATCCGGCCCTCGGCGTCACAGGTCAGCTGCGGGGTGAGCGAGTTGACCCCGGCGGTCTGCAGCCAGGCCCCGGACCAGGCGGTCAGATCGCGGCCGCTGGTCTGCTCCAGTACGTCGAGCAGGTCGCCGAGCACGGTGTTGCCGTAGGCGTGCCGCTTGAAGTACTGCCGCACGCCCGCGAAGAAGGCGTCCCGGCCGACGTAGGCGACCAGCTGCTTGAGCACCGAGGCGCCCTTGGCATAGGTGATCCCGTCGAAGTTCAGCTTGGCGTCCTCGAGGTCGCGGATGTCCGCGGTGATCGGGTGCGTGGTGGGGAACTGGTCCTGCCGGTAGGCCCAGGCCTTGCGCTTGTTGGCGAAGGTGATCCAGGCGGACCGGTACCTGGTGGCCTCGATCTGCGAGAAGGAGCCCATGAAGTCGGCGAAGGACTCCTTGAGCCACAGGTCGTCCCACCACTTCATGGTGACCAGGTCGCCGAACCACATGTGCGCCATCTCGTGCAGGATGACGTTGGCCCGGCCCTCGTACGCGGCCTCGGTGACCTTGGAGCGGAAGACGAAGTCCTCGCGGAAGGTGACGCAGCCGGGGTTTTCCATCGCACCGATGTTGTACTCCGGCACGAAGCACTGGTCGTACTTCCCGAACGGGTACGGGAAGTCGAACTCCTCATGGAAGAAGTCCAGGCCCTGCTTGGTGACGGTGAAGATCTCGTCCGCGTCGAAGTAGGGGGCCAGCGACCTGCGGCAGGTCGCGGCGAGCGGGATCTCGAGCGTGGAGCCGTCGGCGAGCCGGCGGCGGTAGTGGTCGCGCTCGACGTGGTACGGGCCGGCGACCACGGCGGTGAGGTAGGTGGAGATCGGTTCGGTGGGCGCGAAGCGCCAGACGCGGGCGGCGCCCTGGTCGGTGATCTCCTCGTGCGCCGCGTTGTGGTAGACGTCCCATGCGGCCGGTGCGGTCACCGTGAAGCTGAACGGGGCCTTCAGATCCGGCTGTTCGAAGGTGGCGAACACCCGGCGGGCGTCGGCCGGCTCGTAGTGGGTGTAGAGGTAGGTCTCGCCGTCCGCCGGGTCGACGAACCGGTGCAGGCCCTCACCGGTCCGACTGTAGGCGCAGTCCGCCTCGACCACCAGGACGTTCTGCTCCGCCAGGGTGTCGAGGGTGATCCGGGCGCCGTCGAAGGCCGTACCCGGGTCCAGGGCGCGGCCGTTGAGGGTCGCCGATCGCACGGCGGGCGCCAGCAGGTCCACGAAGGTGGCGGTGCCCGGCGCGGAACTGCGGAAGGTGATCGTGGTGGTGGAGCGGAAGGTGGCGGCCGCCGGGTCGACGGCGGAGGTCACGTCGAGGTGGACCCGGTAGCTGTCCACACTGAGGATGTCGGCCCGCTGCTGGGCTTCCTCGCGGCTCAGGTTCTTGCCCGGCACGGGCGGTACTCCTTTGTCCGGCTCGCACACAGGGTGCTGGGAGGTCTTCCTTGCCGGGCATCCTTTCACGCGGCCCGCACCGTGTTATTGCACAGGTCACACGGAATCAGTCCGGGGGGTGCGGTGTTGCGATCGGAGACAAGCACCGTTGCTTCTCGGAAAAGTGCGAAGGACGTAGTCAGTGACCACCGCAGACTCCCGCAAGATCGCCGACTTCTGGTTCGACCCGATCTGCCCCTGGGCCTGGATGACCTCCCGCTGGATGCTGGAGGTCGAGAAGCTCCGCCCGGTGGAAACCCGTTGGCATGTGATGAGCCTCGCCGTCCTCAACGAGGACCGCGAGGACCAGCCGGAGAAGTACAAGAAGAACCTGCCCAACGCCTGGCGCCCGGTCCGGGTGCTGATCGCCGCCGCCCAGGAGTACGGCGACAAGGTGCTCGGCCCGCTCTACACCGAGCTCGGCACCCGCTTCCACAACCAGGGTCTGCCCAACAACCGGGAGACCATCGAGGCCGCGCTGGTGGCGGCGGGGCTGCCGGCCGAGCTGGCCGACGCGGCCGACAGCGACGAGTACGACGCCGAGGTGCGGGCTTCGCACCAGCAGGGCATCTCGCTGGTCGGCGAGGACGTCGGCACCCCGGTGATCGCGGTGGACGGCGCGGACGGCGAGCGGGTCGCCTTCTTCGGCCCGGTGGTCACCCCGACCCCGCGCGGCGAGGCCGCCGCCCGGCTCTGGGACGGCACCCTGCTGGTCGCCTCAACCCCGGGTTTCTTCGAGATCAAGCGCACCCGCACGGCGGGCCCGTCCTTCGAGTGAGCACGGCCGGCGCGTGAGCGGACACGGCGAGGGGCCCGGTACCAGGTACCGGGCCCCTCGCCGTGCCGTCAGGCGGTGCGCCGCTGCTTCAGCCAGCCGAGCACCGAGAGCACCACGGTCAGACCGGCCGTGAAGTACAGCTGGATCCGGTTGTCCGCGTCGAGGGTCATCAGGGCCAGCACCGCGAGGACCGCGGCCAGCGCCACCCAGGTCAGGTACGGGAAGAACCACATCCGCACGGTGAGCTGCTCGGGCGCCTCCCGCTCGATCCGGCGGCGCATCCGCAGCTGGGCCACCGCGATGAAGGCCCAGACCACCAGCACGGCCGCGCCGACCATGTTGAGCAGCCAGGCGAAGACGGTGGTCGGCCACCAGTAGCTCAGCAGCACCGCGAGGAAGCCGAAGGCCGAGGAGGCCAGCACGGCCAGCCGCGGCACCCCGCCGGTCACCCGGGCCAGCGCCTTGGGGCCCTGGCCGCGCTGGACCAGCGAGTACGCCATCCGGGAGGAGCCGTAGATGTTGGCGTTCATCGCCGACAGCAGCGCGATCAGCACCACGACGTTCATCAGCTGGCCGGCGCCGGGGATGCCCAGGCTGTCCAGCACCGCGACGTACGGGCCGACCTTGGTCACGCTCGCGTCGTTCCACGGCACCAGGGTGACGATCACGGCCATCGAGCCGACGTAGAACAGGGCGATCCGCCACATCGCGGTGCGCACCGCCGAGGCGACGCTGCGCCGGGGGTCCGGGGACTCGGCGGCCGCGATGGTCACCGTCTCCAGGCCGCCGTAGGCGAAGACCGAGGCGAGCAGGCCGGTGATCAGGCCGGTGGAACCGTGGGGGAAGAAGCCGCCGTGACCGGTGAGGTTGGCGGTACCGGGAGAGGAGCTGCCGGGCAGCAGGCCGAGGATGGCCAGCACGCCGATCACCAGGAAGGCGGCGATGGCAGCGATCTTGACGGCGGCGAACCAGAACTCGAACTCACCGAAGTTCTTCACGGCCGCCAGGTTGGTGGCGCAGAAGAAGCCCATGAAGACGGCGACCCAGACCCAGAGCGGCACGCTCGGGAACCAGCCGTTCATCACGTGCGAGGCACCGATCGCCTCGGCGCCCACGCCGACGCAGAGCAGCGTCCAGAACATCCATCCGACGGTCAGACCGGCCCAGGGGCCGATCTCCCGCTCGGCGTGCACGGAGAACGAGCCGCTGGCCGGACGGGCCGCAGACATCTCGCCGAGCATCCGCATGACCAGCATGACCAGCAGGCCGGAGGCGGCGAAGGCCAGCACGATGGACGGACCGGCGGCGGCGATACCGGCGCCGGAGCCGACGAACAGCCCGGCGCCGATCACGCCGCCGAGCGCGATCATCGACAGGTGGCGCTGCTTGAGACCGTGGGAGAGCTGCTGGTTCTCAGAGCCCGAGCCGGCGTTGGACGCCGGCTCGTTGGACTCCAGCAGCGGCTGGTTGGTGGGGGTCGTCATAGAGGCGGATCCAGACTGTTACGGATGTCGGAGCAGTCAGTCCACTATTCGGTACGCCAGATGGTCATGCCAAGAAATCCCACCGAAGGACCGAATTTCGGACATTAGAGTGACTGAAAGTGATCGCCTATCTACCTAAACGGCACCCCGGTGTCCGGGTAGGACGGAATCCGACAAGGTGCAGGCCGAACACTTGTCAGAGGCCGACGCGCAGTGAATGCAATGTTGCACATAGGTTCACAACTGTTCCCGAGTGTCAACGAACGACCACGCCGCGTCGATGCGACCACGTCGTGTCAGAACTGGAGACCCGCCATGGCCACTGCCGTCACGCCCGCCCCCGCCACGGTGCTCGCCGACCACCTTCCGGGAGCGGCCACCCGGCTCGGCGGACAGGCGCGCGAGCTGGCCCTGGTCGTCGGCGGCGCCGCGTTGACCGGCCTCGCGGCCCAGTTCTCGGTGCCGGTCCCCGGCTCGCCCGTCCCGGTCACCGGGCAGACCTTCGCCGCGCTGCTGGTCGGCACCGCCCTCGGCGCCCGCCGGGGTGCCGCCTCGCTCGCCCTGTACCTGCTGGCGGGCATGGCCGGGATGCCGTGGTTCGCCGAGGGTTCCTCGGGCTTCGCGATGCCGAGTCTCGGCTACGCCATCGGCTTCGTCCTCGCCGCCGCCCTCACCGGGGCGTTCGCCCGACGCGGGGCGGACCGCAGCGCGCCGCGCACCGCGATGGCGATGGTGCTCGGCAACCTCGCCATCTACGCGGTCGGTGTCCCGTACCTGGCGGCCTCGCTGCACGTCTCGCTCGCCAAGGCCGCCGACCTCGGCCTCTACCCCTACCTGATCGGCGACGCGCTCAAGGTCCTGCTCGCCATGGGCGCCCTCCCCCTGACCTGGAAGCTCCTGCGGCGCCGCGGCTGAGCCTCGTTCCCGGGGCGCGGGGAGCCGGGCGAGTCCCGCCCGAGCGGGCAGGTCGCACGGGCCCCGCGCCCCGGCGCGTTCTCGGCCGACGCGCGGGCGCCACGTTCCGCATGGCGCACCGGCCGGCCGGTCGGCTGCGATGCCCGAGGCGCTCGTGCGTGCCCCTGCAGCGGTACCCGGCGGGTCGCATGCCACACTCATACGCATGCGCGTGTACCTGGGTTCCGACCATGCCGGATACGACCTCAAGAACCACCTCGTCCAGTGGCTGAAGGACAACGGCCACGAGCCGATCGACTGCGGTCCGCACATCTACGACGCCGAGGACGACTACCCGCCGTTCTGCCTGCGCGCCGCCGAGCGCACCGCCGCCGACCCCGAGGCGCTGGGCATCGTGATCGGCGGCTCGGGCAACGGCGAGGCGATCGCCGCCAACAAGGTGAAGGGCGTGCGGGCCGCGCTCGCCTGGAGCGAGCAGACCGCCTCGCTCGGCCGTGAGCACAACAACGCCAACGTGATCAGCATCGGCGGCCGGATGCACACCCTGGAGGAGTCGACCCGCTTCGTCGAGGTCTTCCTCAACACCCCGTACAGCGGCGAGCCGCGCCACACCCGCCGGATCGCCATGCTGAGCGAGTACGAGACCACCGGCGAGCTCCCCCCGATCCCGGCCCACCACCCGCAGGGCTGATCCCCTTTCCGGCGCGGGCTGCCGTACGGGTGCTCAGAACCCGTGCGGCAGCCAGGGCGCGACCTGGGAGGCGAACGCCCGGGAGGCCTCCTCCACCGCACCCTCGCGCAGCTCGGTGACCCGCCCGGCCGCGCCGAGTGCCGCCAGCCTCAGCCCGCCGAGGTACGCGGAGCCCAGCTCGCGCACCGACAGCGCCAGATCGGCCGGCTCCGCGGTCGGTACGCAGCTCGCCGCCTTGCCGGGCCCGTCGGCCTGGAGCTTCCAGCGCCCGGTGTTCCACGGGCAGAACTCGTCCGTGACGTCCAGTACCAGCTCGACCGGCGTCGCGTACTCACGCAGCCGGAGCGCCTCGCCGACCTCCACCAGTCGGACGTAGAGCGTGTCCTCCAGTACGGGGTGCAGCCGGCGGGTGTCCGAGACCAGATGCAGCAGCGGGTCGTCCACCGGGCGGTTGCCGGCCGTGACCCGGTCGGTCAGGTCGATCTCCAGCAGATACGACCAGAGCCTGGCGTACACCTGCGGTGTCAGCGCCTCGATGTCGCGCACCAGCACCGTCCCGGCCGCCGGCTGGCTGACCGGCTCGGGCCTGACCTGGTACCGGGCGTAGCCGAGCAGCCGGCCGCTTCGCGCGTCCTCGGCCAGCACCGCCTGGAGTGGCGAGGCGTTGCCGCGCGTCGCGGGCGGGTCAAGCAGCGGCAGACGGTCCCAGTTCGGGCGGCGCTCCAGCATTCCCGGGCGCAGCGGTACGAGGGAGGCGTACAGCTCCTCGCAGGCCGGGCTGCTGAGCACCGGGTCGGCCAGCCGCAGCCGGACGCCGTCCGCCGGCAGCGGGGGAAGGGTCACCCGGTGGCTCTCGATCTCCAGGGCGAGGTGCAGGGTGCCGAGGCCGTAGCCGAAGCGGCCGTAGATGGCCGGTTCGGAGGCGGTGAGTACGGCCAGGGCCTCGCCACGGGCGCGGATCTCGTCCAGCTGGCGGCGCATCATCGCGGTCAGCAGGCCGCGCCGGCGGTGCGTCGGCAGCACCGCGACCAGGGTCACCCCGGCGACCGGTACCACCGCGCCGCCCGGTACGGCCATCCGGAAGCTGTACGCGCTCGAGGCGGCTACCGGGGTCGTCCCCTCCCAGACGCCCTGCGAGCGGCCGGTCTCGGTGAGGTCCCGCCAGAGCTGCCGGGCCTCGACCGGCTCCTCGCTGCCACCGAATGCGACCTCCGCCGCCCGGTACCAGGCGTCCCACTCCGCAGGAGTCAGGGTGCGGACTTCCGGTGCGTTATATGGGGAATGAGTGGAATCAGTGGCAAGGTCCGGAGTCATACCTCCCACAGCTATCATCCGTTTTGATCGGGCGCGACCGATTTCGCGCCATATCCTCAACTGCCGTGCAATGGTCGGAAGATGGGCGCTCTGACCGGCGACCGAAAGGTGCCGGGAAGGCCCGGCACAACCCGCCCGACACGGCACGCCCATCGACGCCGCCCCGCACCGGTGGATAAGGTCGGAGCCCATGGCTGGCAGCACGCCGGGCGCACCGCCCCAGACGACTGCGAAGGGGCCCACCGCGACGGCGGCCGCGGACCCCTGGACGGCCCGGCTGCGCACCAGGCTGTACCGGGCCCGCCGAACGCTGCGCCGAACCGGGGTGGACTACTTCCGCGGTGACGCCTCCGATTGGCTCGCCTTCGCCGCCTTCCTGGCGGCGATCCCGCTGCTGGTGCTGCTCAACGTCTGGTTCCCCGCCTGGGTACCGCCCACCGCCCTGGTCCTGCCGATCCTGGCCGGCGCCCTGTTACTGCGGCCGGGCACCCTGGTGCTGCTGTATGCGGCCGCCGCCCTGGGCCTGTCCACCGAGTCCGTGATCCACACCGGCGAGCGGGTGGCCAGTGAGCACCCCGAGAGCTATGTCTTCGGCGTCACCCCGGGTGCCGCCCTGGTGGTCGGCGCGGTCGGGGTGGCCGGACTGCTGCTGGCGCAGTTCCGCAGCCGGGTCGGCGTGCCCTGGCGCGGCGGCGGCACCATGCTGTTCGACCTGCGTGAACGGCTGCGGGTGCAGAGCCAGGTCCCGAAACTGCCCGAGGGCTGGTACGCGGACATGGCGCTGCGGCCGGCCGGCGGCCAGTCCTTCTCGGGCGACTTCGTGGTGGCCGCCAGGACCGGACCGGGGCGGCGGATGCTGGAGTGCGTCCTGGCGGACGTCTCCGGGAAGGGCATGGACGCCGGCTCGCGCGCCCTGCTGCTGTCCGGCGCCTTCGGCGGCCTGCTCGGCTCGCTGCCCGCCCACGAGTTCCTGCCGGCCGCCAACGGCTACCTGCTGCGGCAGGACTGGGAGGAGGGCTTCGCCACCGCCGTCCACCTGGTGCTGGACCTGGACACCGGCGAGTACGAACTGCTGTCGGCGGGGCATCTGCCCGGGATGCAGCGGTTGTCGGGGGCCGGCCGCTGGGAGGTCAAGGAGGCGGCCGAGGGCCCGCTGCTGGGGATCTACGATGGTGCCAAGTTCGAGGGCGTGCGGGGCCGGCTGAACCGGGGTGATCTGCTGATGCTCTGCACCGACGGCATGGTCGAGGTGCCGGGGCGCGATCTCTCCGAGGGCATGGACCGGTTGATGGGGGAGGCCGATCGGCTGGTCGCCGGGGCGCTGCTGCAGAGTGGCAGCCGGGGCGCGGCGGTCCGGCTGATCGAGACGGTGGCCAAGGACGTCAACGACGACCGGGCGGTACTGCTGCTGTGGCGCGGATGAGGCGCCGGGCCGGCCGGGCGGAGCCCGTCGGCGACGGTTGATTCGACCATCGGACAGGTGTGTCAAGTCCGGCGGCCGATCTTCGGCCAATCCTGGCGGGGCGTCCGCACGGTGCCGTCGGACAGGCCGCGGCGCTCGGTCACCGCTGACCGGGCCGGTGGACGAGCCCCTGCCGACAGCTCGTCAGCGACCTTGGGCTATCGTCTCGGTCGGCGGAAATTCGTCTCACATGCCAGGAACTTCCAGCCGGGCTTCCGGCTACGCCTTTACGCAGTCGGCACGAACGACCACACTGAGTCGGTGGGTGGGACTGGTCGGTACCGGTAGTCGGGGGATGGGGGGCGTTGCATGCGGCTCTCGGTCGGCGCCGCACGGCCTGTGCCCCGCCAGACAGGCCGGGCTCCGGCGTCGCCACAGGGTTTCCGGGTGAAACCCCGCAACGAAGTAAGGAAGTGAGTCCGGGTGGTGCTCTCCGTCTCCGCACTGGTGCTGTTCGGTGCCCTCGTCTTCATCTTCATCCGCAACAAGCAGCTGAAGACCAGTCACGCCATCATCTCGGCCCTGTTCGGCTTCATGCTCAGTGCGTCCACGGCGGCGGAGCCGATCAAGAACTTCCTCACCTCGGTGGCCAACAGCTTGAAGTCCTTCTCCGGCTGACCTACCGTCGGGCGGACCGTAGCACGTGCCTGACCCGGGCCAGCAGGCCGGGCCGGGCCACCGGCAGCGCGACCGGCACCGGTGCCGGGGCGGGGCGTGCGGGTTCGGGGTGCAGGCCGCCCTCGGGGACCAGCAGGATGAACAGGCGGGCCCAGCAGAAGCGTTCACCGCGCGGCCAGTCCAGCGCGTGCAGTGCGGCCGAGGCGGCCTCCGAGACCTCGCCGTTCACCCGGACCTCGGCGATGTCGTCGCCGGACCGCCCGCCGAGGAAGAGCTTCACTCCGGTCAGCCGCCCGGCGGTGAGCTCGGGCCGGAGCGCCTCGGCGATGGCGGTCAGCGGCTGGTGGTCGGCCAGCCAGTCGGCCAGGCGCTCGTTGCCGAAGCCGAAGACGGCCGCCGGGCCCTGGATGGCGTGCCAGTCGGCCAGTTCGGCGGGCTGGTAGTGGTCGCCGTGCTCGCCCCGGTGCTCCAGCAGCTCCACCACGGTGGAGGCGGTGGTGGTGGCCCACATCTTCACGGCGTTGTCGAGCTTCTCCTCCTCGGTCTTGCCGAGTCCCGCCGCGCAGTCCCAGACCACGGGGGCGTCCGCACGCCCGAGGTCGAGGACGAAGCCGAGGTCCACATGGCCGCTGCCGCCGTCGCCGGGGTGCTCGCGGACGGCCACCGCCGTGGTCCCCGGGCCGCGGACCACCTCGTCGTCCACCGTGAACTCCACGCCGAACTGCGCCATTTCGCGGACCACGCTGCGCTGGATGACGGCCATACGGTCCTGCGGGCGCACGGGCTGGCTCCTAGCTCGAATAGATGATCGTTAAGGCGGATGCGAGCGAGGGTATCGGCCTCGGGCCCCGGCGGGAAACGGACCGTCAGTTACGCCGCGTGCGGATGGGGTGACGCAGCTCACCGGAGATTCCTCCGTTCATGCCGGAGGGTACTCGGTTCGCCGCAGAGCGTGCGATTCATAACGTTCTGTACGGATTCGTCCCGCCGGCCATGACCGTCCTGACTGCGCAGGGCAGTCCGCCCCGGCCGGAGAGTGACTTCGAGTCCGCGCGTCTTTATGTGTTTCTTATGCCCGGATGGGACGAGCTTGCTCCGTGTACGTCGGATCGGCTTTTCTTCAGCCAGCCCGGTCACCGTCCGGGTCGGTCCGCCGGGTGGAACGCCGAGTCCTGCCGCCGCCCGGAGGCCGCACTTCACGCAGTGCACGGCAGGAGCGGGGGAACCACAGGCAGGTCGCCGCGCCCGAAGATCCGGGCCGGCTGGGGGTGAAGCCGCTTCCAGGCGGCCGGGCTGCTCCCGGTCCGAACCCGACAGCTCACCCCGCAGGCGTCGGAGAGGACTCCCCCCATGTCCGCGCAGGACGCCCGCTGTTCCCGGCTGCCCCGATTCGCCCGCCGCGCGCTCGTCGTCGCCGCGGCCGGCACCGCCGTGGCGCTGCCCGCCACCACGGTCGCCGCCCAGGCGGCCCCGGCCTACACCGCCCCGGTGGCCAACCCCCGCCTCGGCACCCCGTACCACGCGGCCGGGTCCGCGTGGGCCAGCGGCTACCACACCGGCGTGGACTTCCTGGTCTCCACCGGCACCCCGGTGAAGGCGGTCACCAGCGGCACCGTGGTCACCACCGGCTGGGGCGGCTCGTACGGAAACCAGGTCGTCATCAGGCACACCGACGGCCGGTACTCCGAGTACGCCCACCTCTCGGTGATCACCGTCCGGGTCGGCCAGTCCGTGGGCGCCGGCCAGCAGATCGGCCGCTCCGGCGCCACCGGCAACGTCACCGGTCCGCACCTGCACTTCGAGGTCCGCACCGGCCCGGCCTACGGCTCCGACATCAACCCGGTGGGCTACCTGGTCAGCCACGGCGTCCGGCTCTGACGCGCCTTCGGTCCGCTCCCTCCCCGGCCCTGGCCGGGGACCGGACCGGTCGTCGCAGGGACATCGCGGCGGCATCCCGAAAACGACTTCGGCCCCGGGCTGACGGTGGAACCGTCGGCCCGGGGCCGAAGTGTCTGGAGCGGGTGACGAGAATCGAACTCGCGTGACCAGTTTGGAAGACTGGGGCTCTACCATTGAGCTACACCCGCATACCGCATGTGAGCATGCGGCGCCCCCGGAGACTTGTCGGTCACGAGGACGGGGTCAGCCTACCTGGTTCGGTCGGTTGCTTGCACACTGCTTCCGGTTCCGGGCATGTCCGGCGGGCTCTCGATATAGCAGCGAGCGCGGCCCGACCGACGTGTACGCTTCCTCTCGGCACCACGGGGTGTGGCGCAGTTTGGTAGCGCGTCCGCTTTGGGAGCGGAAGGTCGTCGGTTCGAATCCGGTCACCCCGACAGTGCGGCAGGGTCTCGTCAGCGGACGGGGCCCTGTTGGCTTTTCCGACGGCCACTCAGTCGAAGCCGCCGTCGTCGACTTCGAGTTGACGGCATGTCGGGCCCGGGGCCGTCTTGCGCGCCGCCGAATCGTGCGCCGCCGAGGCGGCGCCCGATCGGGCGGCGGCGCGCTGATCGCGGGCGGGCCTGGCGTCCGCCTTTCGTGGTACCGGTAGGATGGGCCGCTGGCCGGTAGTCCCTGTGCATACGCCCAGGTCGACCGCCTGAGGGCGAGGAGTCACGCTCACCGTCCACCATGTACGGGAGATGCAGCCCCAACCGCCCATCGCCCGTCTCGCCCGCGCCGGATGAGCCGGACGGGCGGAGACAACCTGACCGCAAGCCCTTAGGAGACCCAACCGTGAAGAGCGCCGTCGAGACTCTGAACCCGACCCGGGTTCGACTCACCGTCGAGGTGCCCTTCGAGGAGCTCAAGCCCAGCCTCGACGCGGCGTACAAGAAGATCAACCAGCAGGTCACGGTTCCGGGCTTCCGTAAGGGCAAGATCCCGGCCCGCGTCATCGACCAGCGCTTCGGCCGCGCCGCCGTGCTGGAGGAGGCTGTCAACGACGCCCTGCCGCGCTTCTACACGCAGGCCGTCGACGAGGGCAAGATCGAGGTCCTCGGCCAGCCCGAGATCACCGACATCGAGGGTGTCGAGCGGATCGCCGACGGTGGCGATCTGAAGTTCACCGCCGAGGTCGACATCCGCCCGGAGATCACCCTGCCGGACTTCTCCACCATCGAGGTCGAGGTCGACCCGATCGTGGTCGAGGACGCCGACGTCGAGAAGTCCCTGGAGCAGCTGCGCGAGCGCTTCTCCTCGGTCAAGGACGTCGAGCGCGCCGCCGCCGAGGGCGACGTCGTGATCGTCGACCTGGAGGCCAAGGTCGACGGTGAGGTTCCGGAGGACGGCACCGCCTCGGACGTCAGCTACGAGATCGGCTCCGGCCGCCTGCTGGACGGCATCGACGAGGCCGTCGTGGGCCTGTCCGCCGGTGAGTCCAAGACCTTCGCCACCGAGCTCAAGGGCGGCACCCAGGCCGGCAAGAGCTCCGACGTCACCGTCACCGTGAAGACCGTTCAGGAGAAGGAGCTCCCGGCGCTGGACGACGAGTTCGCCCAGCTGGCCAGCGAGTTCGACACCCTGGACGAGCTGAAGGAGGACTCCCGCAAGCGCCTGGAGCGCATGCGCGAGTTCGACCAGGCCACCCAGGCCCAGGAGCGCGTCCTGGACGAGCTGCTGAAGCTGGTCGAGATGGAGTACCCGGCCAAGCTCCTCAAGGACGAGGTCGAGACCCGCCGCCACAACCTGGAGCACCACCAGCTGGAGCCCATGGGTCTGAACCTGGACACCTACCTCGCCACCCAGGGCAAGACCATGGAGGAGTTCCTGGCGGAGACCGAGGAGCAGGCGAAGAAGGGCATCAAGACCCAGTTCGTGCTCGACGCGATCGTGGCGAAGGAGGAGCTCGGCGTCAACCAGGAGGAGCTCACCGAGCACCTGATCCGTCGCGCCGCCGGTTCGGGTCTCACCCCGGACCAGTTCGCCCAGCAGGTCGTCCAGGGCGGCCAGGTTCCGCTGCTGGTCGGCGAGGTCGCCCGCGGCAAGGCGCTGGCCACCGTGGTCGAGGCCGCCACCGTCAAGGACACCAACGGTGAGGTCGTCACCTTCGACGACGCCGAGGACGAGGGCGCCGAGGCCGAGGGCGCCGCGGAGAGCACCGAGGCCTGAGTCACCGAGTAGTGGCCGACGGCGAGCCCGGGTACCGGAAGGTGCCCGGGCTCGCTGTTTCGAATGCTGACCCTGCGCTCACAGCGAACAGTTCTGTGTGGGGGATTCCGTGGCCCGGCCTGGGCGTTAGGGTCCTTAGACAGCGACAATCACGCAGTGAAACTGCGACAAGCGACGGCTGCTCCGCGGCCCGTCCAATTCAACTGAGCAGGTGGCTAAGTGACGTTCCCGCAGATGCAGATGCCTGGCCTCATGGCGCCGCACGCCGCCGCTGGTGACGTGCTCGGTGGCCTGGGGGACCAGGTCTACAACCGGCTGCTCAACGAGCGCATCATCTTCCTGGGCCAGCAGGTCGACGACGACATCGCCAACAAGATCACGGCCCAGCTGCTGCTCCTGGCCGCTGACCCGGACAAGGACATCTTCCTCTACATCAACTCCCCGGGCGGCTCGATCTCGGCCGGCATGGCGATCTACGACACCATGCAGTACATCAAGAACGACGTGGTGACGATCGCGATGGGCATGGCGGCCTCGATGGGCCAGTTCCTGCTCACCGCCGGCGCCAGGGGCAAGCGCTTCTCGCTGCCGAACGCCAACATCCTGATGCACCAGCCCTCCGCCGGTCTCGGCGGTTCCGCCACCGACATCCGGATCCAGGCCGAGCAGCTGCTGCGCACCAAGAAGCGGATGTCCGAGTTGATCGCCTTCCACAGTGGCCAGAGCTTCGAGAGGGTCACCGCGGACTCGGACCGTGACCGCTGGTTCACGCCCGAGGAGGCCAAGGAGTACGGTCTGATCGACGAGATCATGCACAGCGCCGCGGACGTCCCCGGCGGCGGCGGCACCGGCGCCGGCCAGAGCGCCTGACGCCGGCAGCAGACCCCAGACCGCACGCTTCGGAGGACCATAACCTTATGAACATCCCCAGCCTGTCCAGCGCCAAGGCGCGTGTGGAGGACATGCGCGCCGAGGGCCGCTACATCGTCCCCCGCTTCGTCGAGCGCACCTCGCAGGGCATCCGCGAGTACGACCCGTACGCCAAGCTGTTCGAGGAGCGCATCATCTTCCTCGGCGCGCAGGTGGACGACGTCTCGGCCAACGACATCATGGCCCAGCTGCTCTGCCTGGAGTCGATGGACCCGGACCGCGAGATCCAGATGTACATCAACTCGCCCGGCGGCTCCTTCACCGCGCTGACGGCCATCTACGACACGATGCAGTACGTGAAGCCGGACATCACCACGGTCTGCATGGGCCAGGCGGCCTCCGCCGCCGCGGTGCTGCTGGCCGCCGGTACGCCCGGCAAGCGGATGGCGCTGCCGAACGCCCGGATCCTGATCCACCAGCCGTACACCGAGACCGGCCGCGGCCAGGTGTCCGACCTGGAGATCCAGGCCAAGGAGATCTTCCGGATGCGCGAGCAGCTGGAGGAGATGCTGGCCAAGCACTCCAACAAGGACATCCAGCAGGTCCGCGACGACATCGAGCGCGACAAGATCCTGACGGCCGAGGAGGCCCTGGAGTACGGCCTGATCGACCAGATCATCTCGACCCGCAAGACCTCGCTGACCGACTGACCTCGGCAGCTCCGGCGGGGCGCACGGCGCGACTCGCGCGAGCCGTGGGCCGCGCCCGCGCCGGCCCGTGGACGGCTGCGCCGCGTGCGGGGCGGGCGACAGGCGACGAGGGTTCCTCGCCCCGGCCGCCGGGTCGGGGGCACCTCCGGCCAGGCGGCCGGGGGAGCCCTGCCCGTGTGATGGATGAGGGGCCGAGCGGCGTCGGCTACGGGCGGCAGCGCCCGGAAGCGAACGGCGGGGAGTGACGCACGCCCCGCTCCCGTTCTGTTCCGGACGGGCCCTGGGCCCGGCACAATCTACTGTGGGCTTCATGCCCGCGAGACGGCATCTGTTCGGTATCAATTCGCCCAGGGCGTAGGGCAGAGCTGTCGAAGTCGGCGGATTCACCGGCTCAGCAGAGTACCGTCGGATACCGAGACCGGACGCCGACGGCGCAGCCGGTCCACAGCACCAGGCCCCGGACCCCCGCGGGGCCCCTGGCGAAGGGGAAGCACCTCGTGGCACGCATCGGAGACGGTGGCGACCTGCTCAAGTGCTCGTTCTGCGGCAAGTCGCAGAAGCAGGTGAAGAAGCTGATCGCCGGGCCAGGCGTGTACATCTGCGACGAGTGCATCGACCTGTGTAACGAGATCATCGAGGAGGAGCTCGCGGAGAGCTCCGAGGTGCGGTTCGAGGAGCTCCCGAAGCCGCGCGAGATCTACGAGTTCCTCGACCAGTACGTGGTCGGCCAGGACCTGGCGAAGAAGGCGCTGTCCGTCGCGGTCTACAACCACTACAAGCGGGTCCAGGCGGGCGAGGCCGGCCGCAGCGGCGGCAACGGCCGTGAGGACGCGATCGAGCTGGCCAAGTCCAACATCCTGCTGCTCGGTCCGACCGGCTCCGGCAAGACGCTGCTGGCACAGACCCTGGCCCGGATGCTGAACGTGCCGTTCGCGATCGCCGACGCCACCGCGCTCACCGAGGCCGGCTACGTCGGCGAGGACGTCGAGAACATCCTGCTGAAGCTGATCCAGGCGGCCGACTACGACGTCAAGAAGGCCGAGACCGGGATCATCTACATCGACGAGATCGACAAGGTCGCCCGCAAGAGCGAGAACCCGTCGATCACCCGCGACGTCTCCGGCGAGGGCGTGCAGCAGGCGCTGCTGAAGATCCTGGAGGGCACCACCGCCTCGGTGCCCCCGCAGGGCGGCCGCAAGCACCCGCACCAGGAGTTCATCCAGATCGACACCACCAACGTGCTGTTCATCGTGGGCGGTGCGTTCGCCGGTCTGGAGCGGATCATCGAGGGCCGGGCGGGTGCCAAGGGCATCGGCTTCGGTGCCAACATCCGCTCCAAGCGGGAGCTGGACGCAAGCGACCACTTCCGCCAGGTGATGCCGGAGGACCTGGTGAAGTTCGGGATGATCCCCGAGTTCATCGGCCGCCTGCCGGTGATCACCAGCGTGCACAACCTGGACCGCGAGGCGCTGCTGCAGATCCTCACCGAGCCGAAGAACGCGCTGGTCAAGCAGTACCGCAAGCTCTTCGAACTGGACGGCGTGGAGCTGGAGTTCACCCGGGACGCGCTGGAGGCCATCGCCGACCAGGCGATCCTGCGGGGTACCGGTGCCCGCGGACTTCGGGCGATCATGGAGGAGGTGCTGATGTCCGTGATGTACGAGGTGCCCTCGCGCCAGGACGTCGCCCGCGTGGTCGTGACCGGTGACGTGGTCTCCAAGCACGCCATCCCGACTCTGGTCCCGCGCGACATGATCAAGCGCGAGCGCCGCGACAAGAGCGCCTGAGACACCGCGAAGGGGCCCCGCCGAGCGATCGGCGGGGCCCCTTCGCGCTGCCCGAACTACTTCTTGACCTCGGCGAGTTGACGTAGCTCCCGGGTGTCGGCGGCGAGCCTGCCCAGGTCCGTCTGTGGCCCGTCGTCGAACTCCGTCACGGTGACCAGGCAGCTGCCGTCGGCCCAGACGCAGAAGGCCTCTCCGGAGCCGGAGTTGCGATGGGTGCAGTCCAGCCGGGGGCGCCAGGCAGGGGCGGAGCGTCGGACGGCGGCGCGGCGAACGGATTGCGCTCGGACACGCGGAGGTCGCCTTCGGGGTCGGTGGGACGGGTGGCCGGCCGTGGGAACCGCTACTTGGCGACGAGGGCCGCGTCGCGGATGGCGCGGGTCCGGTCAGCCGCCTCGGAGGGCGAGAGCGCCTGCACCTTGCCGGTCAGCGACATGTGGGTGAAGGTGACCGAGCCCAGGGTCGAGTGGTCGGCCCAGACGCATACCGGTGTCTCCAGGGCACCGCGGCTCATCACACCGCAGGAGAGCTTGCCACCCGAGTCCTTGCTCTCCTTGGCGTCCACCTCGGCCAGCGGCGTCTTCCAGGTCATCGAGGTGTTGGAGGTCAGCTGGCTGCTGGCCCCGTTCAGGGCCGCACCCGGGTCCGGGATCTTGCCCCAGCTGCCACCGACGGTGACCAGGTCGGTGCTGGACCCCGCCTTGTTGTACATGGCGAGCATGGCGCCGTCGACCGAGGTGAAGCCCGGAGGCATCTTGGACGGGTCGGCCGGCGCGTCAGTGGTGTTCTTCTGGACGTAGCCGCCGTCCAGGCTGGCCGGCGCGGAGAGCTTGTACTGGCCCTCGGTGGAGCCGCCCCCGCCGGTGAGACCGCCCCCGCCGTTCTTGCCGCCCATCAGCGCGTACGCGCCGAGACCGCCGCCGACCAGCACCACCGCGCCGATCACCAGGCCGACGATCAGGCCGGTGCTGCTCTTCTGCTGCGGGGCCGGCTGCTGGTAGCCGATCGGCGGCTGCGGTGCGCCGTACGGCTGCTGCCCGTACTGCGGCGGCTGGGGCGCCCCGTACTGCGGCGGCTGCGGCGCGCCGTACTGCGGTGCCGGCGGCTGGCCGTACTGCGGCGGCTGCCCGTAAGGTTGCTGCGGCTGGCCCTGCGGATACTGCTGCCCTTGGCCGTACATCGGCTTCGCTCTCCCCCACCGCGTCCGCGGCCTGTGTTGTGGCGTGTGTTCGTCGTCCCGGTACTCGTACAAATGGGTGCACGAGTACCGGGCACGGTACCGTACCGGAGTGTCAGCCTGTCGGAGTGGCTCGCCAGCAATGCGTTAGTAGGGCACCTCCCGCCGTACGTAAACTGTGTGTCGTGACCGACACGACGAACCAGCGCCCCGACGCCATTCCCGGGGACAACGCAGCCACCCTCCCGACGACCTATGCTCCGGCCGAGGTAGAGGGCGAGCTGTACGAGCGCTGGGTGGACCGCGGTTACTTCACCGCCGACGCGAAGAGCGACAAGCCCGCGTACACCATCGTCATCCCGCCGCCGAACGTCACCGGTTCGCTGCACCTGGGCCACGCCTTCCAGCACACGCTGATGGACGCGCTGACCCGCCGTAAGCGGATGCAGGGTTACGAGACGCTCTGGCTGCCCGGTATGGACCACGCCGGTATCGCCACCCAGAACAAGGTGGAGCAGCAGCTCGCCGAGTCCAACCTCTCCCGCCACGACCTCGGCCGTGAGGCCTTCGTCGAGAAGGTCTGGCAGTGGAAGGAGGAGTACGGCGGCAAGATCCTCGGCCAGATGCGCCGGCTCGGCGACGGTGTCGACTGGTCCCGTGAGCGCTTCACCATGGACGAGGGCCTCTCCAAGGCCGTCCAGACGATCTTCAAGCGGCTGTTCGACGACGGCCTGATCTACCGCGCCGAGCGCATCATCAACTGGTGCCCGCGCTGCCTCACCGCGCTCTCCGACATCGAGGTCGAGCACGAGGAGGTCCCCGGCGAGCTGGTCTCCATCCGCTACGGGGAGGGCGAGGACTCGATCGTCGTCGCCACCACCCGGGCCGAGACCATGCTGGGCGACACCGCCGTGGCCGTCCACCCCGACGACGAGCGGTACCAGCACCTGATCGGCCGCACCATCAAGCTGCCGCTGACGGACCGTGAGATCCCGGTCGTCGCCGACGAGCACGTCGACCCGGAGTTCGGCACCGGCGCCGTCAAGGTGACCCCGGCGCACGACCCGAACGACTTCGCCATCGGCCAGCGCCACAACCTGCCGTCCCTGACGGTGATGGACGAGCACGGTCTGATCACCGTCCACGGCCCCTTCCTCGGCCTGGACCGCCTGGAGGCCCGCTCCGCCGTCGTCGGCGCCCTGCGCGAGCAGGGGCGCATCGTCGCCGAGAAGCGCCCCTACATGCACGCGGTCGGCCACTGCTCGCGCTGCAATACCGTGGTCGAGCCGCGGCTGTCCCTGCAGTGGTGGGTCAACGTCGAGCCGCTGGCCCGCGAGGCGGCCGCCGCCGTCCGCGACGGCCGGGTGCAGATCCACCCCAAGGAGCTGGAGGGCCGCTACTTCTCCTGGGTCGACAACATGCACGACTGGTGCATCTCGCGCCAGCTGTGGTGGGGCCACCGGATCCCGGTCTGGTACGGGCCGGACGGCGAGGTGGTCTGCGTCGGCCCGAACGAGGAGCCGCCGAGCGGCGAGGGCTGGCACCAGGACCAGGACGTCCTGGACACCTGGTTCTCCAGCGGCCTGTGGCCGTTCTCCACGCTGGGCTGGCCCGAGCAGACCCCGGACCTGGAGAAGTTCTACGCCACCGACGTCCTGCTCACCGGCCACGACATCATCTTCTTCTGGGTCGCCCGGATGATGATGTTCGGCCTGTACGCGATGGACGGTCAGGCGCCGTTCCACACCATCGCGCTCACCGGCCTGGTCCGCGACGAGCGCGGCAAGAAGATGTCCAAGTCCTTCGGCAACGTGGTCGACCCGCTGGACTGGATGGATGCCTACGGTGCCGACGCCGTCCGGTTCACCCTGGCGCGTGGTGCCAACCCGGGCGCCGACGTGCCGATCGGCGAGGACTGGGTCCAGGGCTCGCGGAACTTCTGCAACAAGATCTGGAACGCCACCCGATTCGCGCTGATGAACGGCGCAACGGTCGCCGGCGAGCTGCCGCCCGCCGAGCAGCTGACGGCCGCCGACCGGTGGATCCTGTCGCGTCTGAACGCGACCGTCGCCGAGGTGGACGCGCTCTACGACGACTACCAGTTCGCCAAGCTCAGCGACACCCTGTTCCACTTCGCCTGGGACGAGGTGTTCGACTGGTACGTCGAGCTCTCCAAGACCACCCTGGCCAAGGGCGGCCCGCAGGCCGACGCCTCGCGCCGGGTCCTCGGCGAGGTCCTGGACGTCACGCTGCGGCTGCTCCACCCGATCGTCCCGTTCGTCACCGACACCCTGTGGACCACGCTCACCGGCGCCGAGTCCCTGGTGGTCACCGAGTGGCCGAAGGACAGCGGTTTCCGCGACGCGGACGCCGAGGCGGAGATCGCCACGCTGCAGCAGGTGGTCACCGAGGTCCGCCGGTTCCGCTCGGACCAGGGCCTCAAGCCCGGTCAGCGCGTCCCGGCCCAGCTGGAGCTGGCCGGTACCGTCCTGGTCGCGCACGAGGACGCGATCCGCTCGCTGCTGCGCCTGACCGCGCCGGAGGAGGGCTTCCACGCCACCGCCTCGCTGCCGGTCGCCGGTGCCACCGTCGCCCTCGACCTCTCCGGCACCATCGACGTCGCGGCCGAGCGCAAGCGCCTGGCCAAGGACCTCGCAGCGGCCGAGAAGGAGAAGGCGCAGACCTCCGGCAAGCTCGGCAACGAGGCCTTCCTGGCCAAGGCCCCGGACGACGTGGTCGCCAAGATCCGTGCCCGCCAGGTCGCCGCCGAGGCCGACATCGCCCGGATCACCGCCCAGTTGGCCGCGCTGCCGCAGGGCTGATCCGCCACCCGGCACCCGTCGAGGGCCGCACCACCCGCCGAAGCGGCGGGCGGTGCGGCCCTCGGTGCTTACCCGGCAGGTGAGTTGACGACAGGGGGGGACTAAAGCCCCCGGCGCTTAAGGCATTTGATCCCGGGACGTCATTCGGCAGCGCCGGCAGAGTTCCTGATAACCCGTTCGGTCGAATTCCTCACGTGCCCATGCCCCGAAGCCGGATGTCCGGATGAGCGCGAGGAGACGGAAACGGCGGAACGGGTGGCCGCCAATGACGAGTGTGCGGCGCGGACAGGGATCGGGCATTGGCATCGACCTCGGAACGGCCGGCATGCCGCTCCACCTGCGCGGCAAGGGGATTGTGCTCAATGAGCCTCCGTCACCGCGATGGACCGGACCGGTGAAGCGCTCGGCGTCGGCGTGGCGGCGAAGACGGCACCAGGCCGGGCGTGGTGGTCTGTGTGTTGGACGGTGTCGCCGGGTCCGGGCGGCGGGCTGTCGTGGAGGGGCGCGCAGCGCCGGAGCGAGGAGCCGATGGCGGCGGCGATCCGCCTCTGAACTGCCGTGTAATTGGCCCCGATACCCAGCTCATTCCCGGGTATTGCGGCCGCTCGGAAGTCTTGTTGTCCCCGGCTTGTTCCTCCGTGCCTGTTACCTGAGCGAGTTCACCGAATTTTGCAGGTGCACTGTGTACGGTGAGCAGAAGTCCAGGGAGTTCGTGTTGCGACTGACGGGAGGGCACGGCGTGGTGGTGACCGAGGAGTTGGCCGACGAGCTGTCCGCGGAGGAGGTCGAGGTGGCCAAGTCCCGCGTGGCGACCCTGTTGCTCGCCTTCCGGCACGGCAATCAGCTCGCATTCGACCACGAACTCGACTGCCTTCTGGACGACGGGGCCGAACGCGAGGTGACCACGCTGCTGGTGTGGATCGCCGCCGAGGCGGTCCGCAAGGCGTACGCGCCCCAGGTGGGCGACCGGGTGCTGCGGGCACTGGTCCGGCGGGCGCCGGCGGACACCGGGGCGGTCGCGGTGGACGAGGACGCCGTGGGTGCGGCCCGGTTGATCGAGGCGGTCGGCTCGAGCGATGTCGCGGCGGTGCGGGCGCTGGTGGCGTCCACGGCCGATACCACCTACCTGCTGGGCGGACTGCTGCAGGCGGTGGCGATGATGCTGCCGCTGCTGCCGCCGGGGGAGGTCGAGCAGGTCGTGGCCGATCTGCGGGCGCGGCACGGCGACCGGACCGGCCGGGCCTCCGGCGCTCCGGAGGCCCGGCGGTACTGACCGGGAGCCGGCGCTACGGCATGGTGTGCAGGTGGCTGCCGACGGAGCCGGCGATCTGTCCGCCGTTGCTCGCATCCCAGTTGGTGGACCAGGTCATCGCACCGCCGATCCCCGGCCAGGTCTGCCCCGGCTTGAAGGAGCCGCAGCCGGTACCGGAGGCGAGGCAGTCCAGCGCGGCGCTCACCGTGCTCGAACTGGCGTAACCGCCGCCGGCCGCGCTGGTCGAGGCGGGGACGCCGAGTCCGACCTGGCTCGGTGCGAGGCCGCCGCGCAGCTGGAAGCAGGCGAGGGCGGTGAGGAAGTCCTCGGTGCCCTGCGAGTAGACGTTTCCGTCGCAGCCGTTCATCGAACCCGAGTTGTAGTACTACATGTTGACGATGGTGAGGATGTCCTTCACATCGAGCGCCAACTTGAAGTACTCCGTGCCGGTGGACTGCATGTCGATGGTCTGCGGCGCCACGGTGAGGATGAACCCGCCGCCCGCCCTGCTCGCCAGCGAGTGCAGCGCCTGGCTCAGGTAGGCGGCGTTGACACCGTTCTCCAGGTCGATGTCGATCCCGTCGAAGCCGTAGTTCTGCATCAGGGCGTACGCGCTGCTCGCGAAGTTGGCGGCGGCGGTCGGATCGGCGACCGAGACGGTGCCGTTCTGACCGCCGACGGAGAGGACACCCGCTTGCCGGCCCGGTGCTTGGCGGCGATGTCGGCCTTGAACTGGGCGTCGTCACTCGTCGTCGGGGCCGCCAGGAGGGCCCAATCACCCGAGTGTGCCTGGTTGTTGGTCGCCTGACCGGAGTTCGCGGTGCAGCTCCAGCTGGCGAGACCGTTCTCGAAGCCGCCATTGGCGATCAGGTCGACATCGGCGGCCCTGGCGCCCGGGGCGGCGAGCAGCAGGCCGACCAGGGCGAGCGCGGCCGCGACCAGCGCGGCCAAGGCGCCGGTGGCGGGGCGGACATGACGGGGTCTTGCGCGCATGCCATCTCCAGTGGGGGATGTAGATGGGTGCGGTGCAGGGGCAAGTCCCCTCCTTTGAACGGGACTTGACTCACAAGGTGGAGTAGGCCAATTCCGCTGTCAAGACCGGTGGCCGGGGGTGTGCGCCAGGACATGGGGCCCGTGTCCGGGAAGGCTTCCGCGCTCGACCGGGACGCGGTGCGGCGGTCGCGCCCAGCGCCCTGTGGCCGGTCGGTGTGCCGCCGCACCTACCGCCCGCCGCCGGTGGCCCACCCCCGTTGCCCGGGCTCGTCCCACGGGTGCCCTGAAGGACCACGCGCGGCGCCGGCCCCCGATCCCCGGACCGCCCGTCGACCGCCCGGTGGGCCTCGGGCCTCCCGGCGGAAAGCGACATCAGGTGATGAATCCGCGCTGAACGATCATTTCCGTGCCGCCGCGGCGGAGCGCAGGCACCCGCCCGTCACGGCCTGCCCGGCCGTATCCCGCTCCGACGCCCGCCCCGTCGCTCCGTAGACTGAGGGCGTGAGTGACAAGGCCGAGCAGAACCCGTACACGATGCGCCCCACCAGCAGTGACCCCGCCGACCCGGCGGCCGGACTGCACGAGGTGGAGGTCGAGCTGGCCAAGCGCTGGCCGGAGAACAAGCTGGAGCCCTCGCTCGACCGGATCGAGGCGCTGATGGATATCCTCGGCCAGCCGCAGCGCTCCTACCCCTCGATCCACATCACCGGCACCAACGGCAAGACCTCCACCGCCCGGATGGTCGAGCAGCTGCTCACCACCTTCGACCTGCGTACCGGCCGCTACACCAGCCCGCACGTGGAGTCCGTCACCGAGCGGATCAGCCTGGACGGCGAACCGATCGCCGTCGAGAAGTTCGTCGAGACCTACCGCGACATCGAGCCCTACGTGCAGATGGTGGACTCCCAGCAGCCGGTGGCGATGTCCTTCTTCGAGGTGCTGACCGGCATGGCCTACGCGGCCTTCGCGGACGCCCCGGTGGACGTGGCCATCGTCGAGGTCGGCATGGGCGGCTCCTGGGACGCCACCAACGTGATCGACGCCGCCGTTTCGGTGATCACTCCGATCGGCCTGGACCACACCGACAAGCTGGGCGAGACCACTGGCGAGATCGCGGTCGAGAAGTCCGGGATCATCAAGCAGGGCGCGCTCGCCGTGGTCGCCCAGCAGCCGCTGGACGCCGCCGAGACCATCCTGCGGCGCGCCGTCGAGGTGGATGCCACGGTGGCCCGCGAGGGCATGGAGTTCGGCGTGATCCACCGTGAGGTCGCCGTCGGCGGGCAGATGGTGACGCTGCGCGGTCTCGGCGGCTACGAGTACGAGGAGATCTTCCTGCCGCTGCACGGCGCCTACCAGGCGCACAACGCGGCCCTGGCGCTGGCGGCCGTCGAGGCGTTCTTCGGTGTCGGTGGTGCGGGCGGCGGCAACCTGAACCCGGACAAGGTGCGCGATGCCTTCGCCGGGGTCCGCTCGCCGGGCCGGCTGGAGATCGTCCGCCGCAGCCCCACCGTGATCCTGGACGCGGCGCACAACCCGCACGGCGCCGAGGCGACCGTCGCCGCGCTCGGTGAGTCCTTCGGCTTCACCAAGCTGGTCGGCGTGATCGCCACCAGCGGCGACAAGGACGTCTCCGGCCTGCTGGAGGTCTTCGAGCCGATCCTGGCCGAGGTGGTCATCACCCAGAACTCCACCCACCGCGCGATGCCGGTGGACGACCTGGCCGCGCTGGCCGTGGAGATCTTCGGCGAGGAACGGGTCCAGGTCGAGCCCCGGCTGGACGACGCCATCGAGGCGGCCGTCACCCTGGCCGAGGAGGAGGACCTCGGCGGCGCCGGAGTCCTGGTCACCGGTTCGGTCATCACGGTGGGCGAGGCCCGCCTGCTGCTCGGGAGGAAGTAGTCATGCGGACCCTGTGCTCCTCGACCCTGATCGGCGAAGCGCTCCTGCTGCTCTTCGCCGGACTGGTCGCCATGCAGCTCAGCCACGTCTCCACCGCCACCATCTGGACCGTCACCGGTATCGCGATGCTGCTGTGCGTCGCGCTCTGCGGTGCGGTCACCCGCCCCGGCGCGGTCGCCGTCGGGTGGGCGCTCCAGATCGGCCTGATCGCCAGCGGTTTCGTCCTGCCGACCATGTTCGGCCTGGGCGCGGTCTTCGCCGGCCTGTGGTGGTGCTCGGTGCACTACGGCCGGAGGATCGACCAGATCAAGGCCGCGCGCGAGGCCGCGGCGGCTGCCTGAGGCTCGTTCCGGCTCCGCCTCCGCGACGCCGGCTCGTGATCTGCGGGCCTCGCCGACCGGGGCGGAGCCGGCTCCGCGTCCAGGGGGGCCGGGGGCGCATCGCCGCTGCTCACCCAAGGTAATCTTCGGGTGAGGCCGTATACACCACGCCCCACCGATTCCCCTGGAGCCGCACCGTGTCCCAGCGCACTCTCGTCCTGCTGAAGCCCGATGCCGTCAAGCGCGGCCTGGCCGGCGAGATCATCAGCCGTATCGAGCGCAAGGCGGGCTGGCAGCTCGCTGCCGTCGAGCTGCGCACCTTCGACCGGGCGACGCTGGAACTGCACTACGCGGAGCACGTCGGCCGCCCGTTCTACGAGCCGCTGCTGGAGTTCATGACCTCGGGCCCGTCGATCGCCATGATCATCGAGGGCGAGAACGTGATCCCGGGCATCCGCGTGCTGGCCGGTGCGACCGACCCGCTGCAGGCGGGCCCCGGCACCATCCGCGGTGACTTCGCGACCATCACCCGCGAGAACCTGATCCACGCCTCCGACTCCCCGGAGTCCGCGGAGCGCGAGATCAAGATCTTCTTCCCCGCGCACGCCTGATCGAGGTCCGGGAGGGACCTGGTCGGGCCGGGTACCGCCACTCGGCCACCACCTCCGGGCGCCCTTGCCCGCCGTGCCGGCCGACGGCCGTGCCGCAGGCGGCGGCGACCCTCACTCCGGCATGCTCCGTGCTGGAGCGTCCAGGGCCGTCCGCCCCCTTCGGCGTCGGCTCGTCCGCAGGCTCGGGCGAGGTCTGGCCCGACCAGGTGACTCTCAACTTTTCATCCTCAAATAACGGAACTCCCGACCTCGACACGGCGTCCCAATCCAGGAAGAAGCCATCGAGTCCCCCGAGAATGGGCGGCGAACCTCACTCGCCGCTCGTGCTGACCGGCGTGGCTACGATGGACACAACTCATGGGCCCGGTACGGCTGCTCAGCTGAAGTCCGCCCCTTTGCCGTGGGCGAGCGTCACCACCGGCCTGCTCCCCGCCATCTGACTCCGAGTTCGGGAAGGCACTGCACACCCCATGGCCAACAATCTGTCGTTCATCGGCCGTGACATGGCGATCGACCTTGGTACTGCCAACACGCTGGTGTACGTCAGGGGCAAGGGGATCGTCCTCAACGAGCCTTCCGTGGTGGCGGTCAACACCAATACCGGCGGCATCCTGGCGGTCGGTTCCGAGGCGAAGAAGATGATCGGCCGGACCCCCGGCAACATCGTCGCCATCCGCCCGCTCAAGGACGGTGTGATCGCCGACTTCGAGATCACCGAGCGGATGCTCCGCTACTTCATCCTGAAGATCCACCGCCGTCGGTACCTGGCCCGCCCCCGGGTCGTGGTCTGCGTGCCCTCCGGCATCACCGGGGTCGAGCGCCGCGCCGTGATCGAGGCCAGCTCCCAGGCCGGCGCGCGCCAGGTGCACATCATCGAGGAGCCGATGGCGGCGGCGATCGGCGCGGGCCTGCCGGTCCACGAGCCCACCGGCAACATGGTGGTGGACATCGGCGGCGGCACCACCGAGGTCGCGGTGATCTCGCTCGGCGGGATCGTCACCGCCCAGTCCCTCCGGGTGGCCGGCGACGAGCTGGACAACGCGATCGTCCAGCACATCAAGAAGGAGTACAGCCTGCTGCTCGGTGAGCGCAGCGCCGAGCAGATCAAGATGAGCATCGGCTCCGCCTTCGCGCTGGAGGGCGAGAAGGACGAGCACGCCGAGATCCGCGGCCGCGACCTGGTCAGTGGCCTGCCGAAGACCGTGGTGATCTCCGCGGCCGAGGTCCGCGAGGCCATCGACGAGCCGGTGAACTCCATCATCGACGCCGTCAAGACCACCCTCGACCAGTGCCCGCCCGAGCTGGCCGGTGACGTGATGGACCGCGGCATCGTTCTCACCGGCGGCGGCGCCCTGCTGCGCGGCCTGGACGAGCGGCTGCGCCGTGAGACCGGCATGCCGGTCCACATCGCGGAGAACCCGCTGGACTCCGTCGCACTCGGCTCAGGCAAGTGCGTCGAGGAGTTCGAGGCGCTCCAGCAGGTGCTGGACGCGCAGCCGCGCCGCTGACCCGTCCGAAACTGACAGTCTTTCAACTGAACGGCCCTCGCCCGCGCCGCACGGCACGGGCGAGGTCAGGAACTGAAGGGGCAGCTCCACCACCGTGAGGGACACCCGAGAGAGCCGGCTACTGCTCGTCGTGCTGGTAGCCGTCGCCTTCGCGCTGATCACCGTGGACATCAGGGGCGGTGAGAGCTCCCCACTGAACGGTGCCCGGCGGGCCGCCGCCGACGCCCTCGGGCCGGTCGAGCGGGCCGCCTCCGGCCTCGTCGACCCGGTCGCGGGCACCGTCCGGGCGATCCGCGACGCCGGCACCCACCAGCAGCGGCTCGACCAGATCACCCGCGAGAACACCGACCTGCGCCAGCGTCTGGCCTCCTCCGACACCGCCGCGGGCCGCACCAAGCAGCTCGACGACATGCTCCGCACCGCCGGAGCCGGCGGCTACACCATCAAGGCCGCCCAGGTGATCGCCATCGGCGCCGCCCAGGGCTTCTCCTGGACCATCACCATCGACGCGGGCAGCAACGACGGCCTCGCCCGCGACATGACGGTGATCAACGGCCAGGGCCTGGTCGGCCGGCTCACCACCGTCGGCCCGACCACCTCCACCGTGCTGCTCGCCTCCGACCCCGGCTTCACCGCCGGCACCCGGCTGGAGGGCAGCAACGAGATCGGCTTCGCCAACGGCCAGGGCACCGGCCCGATGCGGGTCTCGCTGCTGAACGGCCGCGCCCAGGTAAAGGCGGGCGACCGGCTGGTCACCTTCGGCTCGCAGAGCGGCCGCCCGTTCGTCCCCGGCGTGCCGGTCGGCCAGGTGGTCGAGGTGGAGGCGACGCCCGGGCAGCTCACCAAGACCATCCTGGTCCAGCCGTACGTCCAGTTCACCCGGCTCGACCTGGTCGGCATCGTGGTGGTCCCGCCGCGCACCGACCCGCGCGACGCCGTACTGCCGCCGTCCCCGGCCCCGACCCCGTCGGTCGCCCCCGGTACCCAGCCGGTCGTCCCCGTCACCCCCGACGCTCCCGGCGCCCCCGTGGCCCCCGGCGCGTCAGTACCGTCCGCCGCGGCCGGTGCCACCGGAGCGAGCACCGTCCCCAGCGCGGCCGCAGCCGGCTCCGCCGCGGCGAAGCCCAGTCCCTCAGGGGGGAACTGACCCATGCGTCCTGGCCGCATCCTGCTTGCCGCCGTTCTGCTGCTGCTCGGCCTGGTGATCCAGGTCAGCATCCTCGGCCGACTCCAACTCCCGGGCGCCACACCGGACCTGCTGCTGCTGATGGTGGTCGGCCTGGCTCTGGTGTACGGGCCGGCGGGCGGCTGCCTGGTCGGCTTCGCCGCCGGCCTGCTCGCCGACGTCGCGCCGCCCTCCGACCACGCCATGGGCCGCTACGCCCTGGTGCTCTGCCTGATGGGCTACGCCGCCGGCCTGCTCCGCCCCGAGGGCGGCCGCCAGCGCTCGGCGGTCAGCGCGCTGTTCGTGGTGGCCGGCGCCGCCGTGCTCTCCACCCTCCTGTACGCCGTGGTCGGCGCGCTGGTCGGCGACACCGCCGCCCGCCATGTCGGCCTCACCGGCCTGGTGTTCAGCGCGCTGCTGTACGACCTGCTGCTGGCCCCCTTCGTGGTGCCGGCCGTGATGCTGCTGGCCCGCCGCGTCGACGGTGAGCGCCCGGCGATGGAGTCCGAGGACGGCAACCGCTCCGGTCTGGGCAGCCTGGCCCGCTACAAGACCACCCGGGAGGCCTCACCGCTGCCCGCCTACAAGAAGAAGCGCCTGCCCGGCCTCGCCAAGCGCCCGTGAGGGGGGACCACACATGAGTAACATTCCGGAGACCGGCCGCACCCGGCGGGTGACGATCCGACTGGTCGTCCTGCAGATCCTGGTGCTCTCCCTGCTCGCCACCCTCGGCGGCCGGCTGTGGTACCTGCAGGTCCGCAACGGCAGCGAGTACGCGGCCAAGGCCCAGGGCAACCACATCCGCGAGGTGGTCGAACCCGCCGTGCGCGGTGAGATCCTGGACGCCTCGGGGCGGATCCTCGCGGGGAACGAGACCAAGCTGGTCGTCTCGGTCAGCCGCACCGCCCTGCTCCAGCAGAAGGACCACGGCAAGGCCGCCCTCACCAAGCTCGCCGAGGTGCTCGGCATGCCGGTCAAGGACGTCGAGAACAAGGTCAGGCTCTGCGACGCCAAGACCCCGCAGCCTTGCTGGAACGGCTCGCCGTACCAGCCGATCCCGGTGACCCAGCAGGCCACCACCCAGCAGGCGATGCAGATAATGGAGCGCCGCGAGGACTTCCCCGGCATCACCGCCCAGTCCACCGCGCTGCGCCGCTACACCGGCGTCGAGGGCGCCAACGCCGCCCAGGTCCTCGGCTACCTCTCCCCGGTGACTGACGACGAGGTCGCCAAGAGCGCCGGCAAGTCCGGCCGGGACCGCCGGCAGCCCTCCGACCAGGTCGGCCGGGCCGGTCTGGAGTCGGTCTACGACGACGACCTGCGCGGCACCACCGGCGTCGACCGGCTGGAGGTCGACAACCTCGGCCGGGTGATCGGCAGCGCCGGGCGCACCCCGGCCAAGCCCGGCGACAACCTGGTCACCAGCATCGACGCCCGGGTGCAGAAGGTGGTCGAGGACAACCTCGCGCAGGCCATGTCCGACGCCCGCAAGACCTACGACAAGGAGACCCAGAAGAACTTCGAGGCGGACTCCGGTGCCGCCCTGGTGATGGACGTGCACACCGGCCGGATCGTCGCGATGGCCAGTGCTCCGACCTTCGACCCCAACCTCTGGGTCGGCGGCATCTCGGCGAAGGACTACCAGAGCCTGACCGGCAAGGACTCCAACTACCCGCTGCTCAACCGGGCCATCCAGGGCCAGTCCGCCCCGGGCTCCACCTTCAAGGTCATCTCCACCACGGCGGCCGTCCAGGCCGGCTACTCGCTCGACGGCCACTACCCGTGCCCGAAGAGCATGACCATCGGCGGCCGCGAGTTCAAGAACTTCGAGAGCGAGAGCTTCGGTGACATCTCGCTGGAGAAGGCCCTGGAGGTCTCCTGCGACACCGTCTTCTACGGCCTGGCCTACGACCAGTGGATGAAGGACGGCGGCATCAAGCCCAAGAAGGACCCGGCCGACTGGTTCTTCAAGACGGCCCACCAGTTCGGCCTCGGCGCCAAGACCGGCATCGACCTGCCCGGCGAGGTGACCGGACGGGTGCCGGACCGGCAGTGGAAGCAGTCCTTCTACGACGCCAACAAGGACGCCTGGTGCGCCCAGGCGGCCAAGGGCGGCCACGACTACACCGACCAGATCGCCCGTGAGAACTGCGTCGACGGCAACGTGATGCGCGCCGGTGACTCGGTCAACTTCGCCATCGGCCAGGGCGACACCCTGGTCACCCCGCTGCAGATGGCCCGGATCTACGCCGCTCTCGCCAACGGCGGCACGCTCTACCGGCCGACCATAGGAAAGGCCATCGTCAGCCCGGACGGCACGCCGGTGCGCGAGATCGCCCCGCACGTCGACGGCAAGCTGCCCGACGACGGCAAGCTGCTCAGCTACATCGACCAGGCCACCGCGGGCGTCATCACCGGTGGTACCGCGGCCTGGAAGTTCGTCGGTTCGGGCTGGCCGCAGGACAAGATCGAGCTGCACGCCAAGACCGGAACCGCCGAGGTCGCCGGCAAGCAGACCACCTCCTGGCTGGCCACGTACAGCAAGGACTACGCGGTCGTGATGACGATAAGCCAGGGTGGTACCGGCTCCGGTGGTTCCGGTGACGCGGTACGACGGATCTACCAGGCGCTGTACGGCGTGGACGACAAGGGCGGCATCGACAACTCCAAGGCGCTGCTGCCCAAGCCGCAGACCGACCTGCCCAAGTTCAACCCGGACGGCACCGCCATCATCCAGCAGGCCGGCTACCCGGCCGGGTCCGCCTTCCTGGACCCGGCCCAGCCGGCCGGCGCCCAGGCCTCCCCGGCCACCGTGCTGCCGGCCGCGCTGGAACCCACCCGCTCCACCGGAAGGGGCCGGGCATGACCTCGTACGGCTCGTACCGCCCCGTCCGGCTGGCGCCGGAGCGCGGCACACTGGCCCGGGTGCTGGCCAAGGACTCCCCGCTGCGCAGGCTGGACTGGATACTGACGCTGTCCGCTCTGACGCTCTCGCTGGGCAGTTCGCTGCTGGTCTGGTCGGCCACCCGTGGCCGCGACTCGCTCACCCACGGCGACCCGCAGTACTTCCTCTACCGGCACCTGACCAACCTGCTGATCGGCCTGGTGCTGTGCGGCGCGGTGATCACGATAGGGAGCCGCCGGGTCCGTACCGCGGTCCCCGTCGTCTACGCCGTGGTGCTGCTGATGCTGGGGGCGGTGCTGAGCCCGCTCGGCTCCACCATCAACGGCGCGCACTCCTGGATCCAGTTCGGCGGCGGCTTCTCCATCCAGCCCGCCGAGTTCGCCAAGCTGGCCATCGTGCTCAGCATGGCGCTCCTGCTGTCCGCCCAGGTGGACGCGGGTGAGCGGGAGATCCCCTCGCACCTCAGCGTGATCCAGGCGCTCGGGCTGGCGGGGATCCCGATCGGCCTGGTGCTGCTGATGCCGGACGTCGGCTCGGTGATGGTGATGTGCGTGATCATCCTGGGCATCCTGCTGGCCTCCGGCGCGCCCAACCGCTGGGTGTTCGGCCTGCTGGTCGCCGGCACGGCGGGATCGATCGCGGTCTGGCAGCTCGGCATCCTCAGCAAGTACCAGATCGACCGCTTCGCCGCCTTCGCCAACCCCGCCCTCGACCCGTCAGGTGTCGGCTACAACACCGCCCAGGCCAGGATCGCCATCGGCTCCGGCGGGCTGACCGGCATGGGCCTGTTCCACGGCACCCAGACCATAGGGCAGTTCGTCCCCGAGCAGCAGACCGACTTCGTCTTCTCGGTCGCGGGTGAGGAACTCGGCTTCGTCGGCGGCATCGCGCTGATCGGGCTGCTCGGTGTGGTGCTCTGGCGGGCCTGCAAGATCGCCCGGCAGGCCACCAACCTGTTCGACACGGTGGTCTGCGCCGGGGTGATCAGCTGGCTCGCCTTCCAGGCGTTCGAGAACATCGGCATGAACCTCGGCATCATGCCGGTCGCGGGCATCCCGCTGCCGTTCGTCTCGTACGGCGGATCCTCGATGTTCGCGGTCTGGATCGGCATCGGACTGCTCCAGTGCGTCCGCACCCAGCGCCCGATAGGGATCTGAGCCGCCCGGCCGGTTCGGCTACTCTTGATGGTCAGCTTGTTTTCTCGGTAAAGGTCCTGTGCATGACTGTCGAGTCGGTCTTCCCCCAGTTGGAGGCCCTCCTCCCGCACGTCCAGAAGCCGATCCAGTACGTCGGTGGCGAGCTCAACTCGACCGTCAAGGACTGGGACGCCTGTGACGTCCGCTGGGCGCTGATGTACCCCGACGCCTACGAGGTCGGGCTGCCCAACCAGGGCGTCATGATCCTTTACGAGGTGCTCAACGAGCGCGAGGGCGTGCTGGCCGAGCGCACCTACAGCGTCTGGCCCGACCTCGAAGCGCTGATGCGCGAGCACGGTGTCCCGCAGTTCACCGTGGACGCCCACCGCCCGGTGCGCGCCTTCGACGTCCTGGGCCTGTCCTTCTCCACCGAGCTCGGCTACACCAACATGCTGACCGCGCTCGACCTCGCGGGCATCCCGCTGGAGTCCAAGGACCGGACGATGGACGACCCGATCGTCCTCGCGGGTGGCCACGCGGCCTTCAACCCCGAGCCGATCGCGGACTTCATCGACTGCGCGGTGATCGGTGACGGCGAGCAGGCCGTGCTCGACATCACCGAGATCATCCGGGCCTGGAAGGCCGAGGGTCGGCCGGGCGGCCGGGACGAGCTGCTGCTTCGCCTGGCCAGGACCGGTGGCGTCTACGTCCCGCGCTTCTACGACGTGGAGTACCTGGCCGACGGCCGGATCGGCCGCGTGGTGCCGAACGCCCCGGGTGTCCCATGGCGGGTCTCCAAGCACACCGTCATGGACCTGGACGAGTGGCCCTACCCCAAGCAGCCGCTGGTCCCGCTCGCCGAGACGGTGCACGAGCGGATGTCCGTCGAGATCTTCCGGGGCTGCACCCGCGGGTGCCGCTTCTGCCAGGCCGGCATGATCACGCGCCCCGTGCGGGAGCGAAGCATCACCGGCATCGGCGAGATGGTCGAGCGCGGACTGAAGGCCACCGGCTTCGAGGAGGTCGGCCTGCTGTCGCTCTCCTCCGCCGACCACACCGAGATCGGCGACATCGCCAAGGGCCTGGCCGACCGCTACACCGAGGACAAGGTCGGCCTCTCCCTCCCCTCCACCCGAGTCGACGCCTTCAACATCGACCTCGCCAACGAGCTGACCCGCAACGGCCGCCGCTCCGGCCTCACCTTCGCCCCCGAGGGTGGTTCCGAGCGCATCCGCAAGGTGATCAACAAGATGGTGTCGGAGGAGGACCTGATCCGCACCGTCGCCACCGCTTACGGCAACGGCTGGCGCCAGGTGAAGCTGTACTTCATGTGCGGCCTGCCCACCGAGACCGACGAGGACGTGCTCCAGATCGGCACCATGGCGAAGAACGTCATCGCCAAGGGCCGCGAGGTCACCGGGCAGAACGACATCCGCTGCACGGTGTCGATCGGCGGTTTCGTACCCAAGCCGCACACCCCGTTCCAGTGGGCCCCGCAGCTGAGCGCCGAGGCCACCGACGCCCGCCTGGCCAAGCTGCGCGACTCCATCCGCGGCGACCGCAAGTACGGCAAGAACATCGGCTTCCGCTACCACGACGGCAAGCCCGGCATCATCGAGGGCCTGCTCTCCCGCGGTGACCGCCGGGTCGGCGCGGTGATCCGCGCGGTGTACGACGACGGCGGCCGCTTCGACGGCTGGCGCGAGCACTTCTCCTACGACCGCTGGATGACCTGCGCGGAGAAGGCCCTCGCCGACACCGGTGTCGACGTCGACTGGTACACCACCCGCGAGCGCACCTACGAGGAGGTGCTGCCCTGGGACCACCTCGACAGCGGCCTCGACAAGGACTGGCTGTGGGAGGACTGGCAGGACGCCCTCGAGGAGGTCGAGGTCGAGGACTGCCGCTGGACGCCGTGCTTCGACTGCGGTGTCTGCCCGCAGATGGACACCCACATCCAGATCGGCCCGACGGGCAAGAAGCTGCTGCCGCTGACCGTGGTCAACAAGTAGCCCGACTTTCTCGGATCCCCGACCGGACGCCTCCGGTCGGGGATCCGTCGTGGTCAGCATCGACTGGCCGATGAGATACCGGGGGGAGAGATGACCGAGCAGCAGCCTGCGGGGTGTCTGACCGGGATCGCGCGGGCGGTCGCGCTGGTGGTCGTGGTGCCACTGCGGCTCGTCTGGGAAGTCCTCTGCGCGGTGGGGCGGTTCCTCAAGGCCGTGCTGTACGCGGTGTTCGTCTGGCCGCCTCTGATGCTGGGCCGGTACGTACTCGCACCGCTCGTGCGTTGGCTGCTCGTCCTGCCCGCGAGGTGGCTGTGGCGGTGCGTCCTCGCGCCCGTCGGGCGGTGGCTGGGGGAGTGGGTCCTGGTCCCGTTGCTGCGGGGGTTCGCCTGGCTGGTCGAGCACCTCGTCGTGGTGCCGCTGAAGGCGCTGTGGCGGTATGTGCTGGCGCCGGTCGGCCGGGCGGTGGTACTGCTGCTGGGGTACGTCGGGCAGGCGGTGGCGTGGCTGCTGCGGTGCCTGGTGGCGATCCCGGTGACCTGGGTGTGGCGGGTACTGCTGTTCCCGGTGCTGCGGGAGTTGGGCCGGGCGGTGGTCTGGGCCTGGCGCGTGGTCGCGCGGTTCTGGCGGTTCCTGGTGGTGCGGCCGTGCCGCTGGGTGCGGCGCGAGGTGTGGTGGCCGGTGAAGGCGGAGGTGCGGCGGGTGCTGCGGGAGATCCGGCGGGCCCTGCTGGGGTGATTGCTCCGTGCGGAGGAGAGTGGGCGTGTCGCGGGCGCGTACCCTTGTCCTGACAGAGTCCGGCCAGTTGTTGCCGGATCGGGAAACTGACTAAGGACTGAGCGACCCTGGCACGCCGCACGCCCGACGGTCCGCCGCCCGCGCCGACGGTGCAGCGCATCCGTCTCCGCTACACCAAGCGCGGCCGTCTGCGCTTCACCAGCCACCGCGACTTCCAGCGCGCTTTCGAGCGGGCACTGCGCCGCTCGACGGTTCCGATGGCGTACTCGGCGGGCTTCACGCCGCACCCGAAGGTCTCCTACGCGAACGCCGCTCCGACCGGGGTGGCCAGTGAGGCCGAGTACCTGGAGATCGGCCTGGCCGCGGCGCGCGACCCGGAGGCGCTGCGCGCGCAGCTGGACGAGTCGCTGCCGACCGGTCTGGACATCGTCGACGCCGTCGAGGTCCGTACGCCGAACTTCGTCGAACGGCTGGAAGCCTCCGAGTGGCAGATCAGACTCGCTGGCGTCAGCGAGGAGCAGGCGGCCGGTGCGGTCGAGGTCTTCCTGGCCGCGGAGCGGGTCGAGGTGCAGCGGCTCACCAAGAACGGAGTCCGGATCTTCGACGCGCGCAGTGCGGTCGCCGGGATGGAGGTCCTCCCGTCGCAGGTCGACGACGGTAACGACACCGCCACGGAACGCACCGGCGATGTTCGTACGGGCGGTCCCTGTGCGATACTGCGGCTGGTAGTACGACACGCCACACCCGCCGTACGACCCGACGACGTTTTGTCCGGTCTCCGTGCGACGGCCGACCTGGCGCCGCCGGTCCCCGCTGAGGTGACCAGGCTGGCGCAGGGGCCGCTCGACGAGGAGACCGGCACGGTGACCGACCCGCTGGCGCTCGACCGCGCGGCGGCCCCGGCCGGCCTGTAGCGGCTGCCGGGCCGCGCACACTTGCCGACCGCCGAGCGGGAGGGGAACGGGCTCGAAAGGGCCGTGTCTCCCCTGGCCCCCGCGGCTCCCCAGGGGAGCGAGCGCCGTCGCACGCAGGCCAGCTCCTTGCGGCCTGCCGACTCCGATGTCGGCGGGCCCGAGGGTCCGCCCTCCTTGCACGCCATCGGGCTGGGGGCACGCCCCCAGCCTCCGGCCCGGGGGACCCCACCCAGCCCGCCAGGCTGGGGGAGCGGGGATCCGGCTGGGCTAGGGACAACCTGAGAAGACTGGTCAGACCAGAAGACTTTCGACACCCCGCACCATGCGGGGCGCCGAGCGAGACTACGAGCCCCTGTGCGGCTCCGTGTCCGCACGGCGACACCGTGGGAGTCGGCCCGCCATTGCCGCGGCCGACCGGAAGAGCGGTGCCGCGCCGTGCCCGGATGCGGAGCCCGGGGGCCTGACGGGAGATCCACCCGCATGCTCGATAACACCGAACCGCAGCAGCCTGCCGCATCGGGCAGTTCCGAGGCAGACGGCTCCGCCGCGCCCGTGCGCCGCCGTCGCCGGGCGGTGTCCCGCCCGGCCGGTGCGCCGGCCGGAGCGGCCGCCGATTCCGCCGAGACCGTGCTGCCAGCCGAGAGCCACACCGAGGCCCCCGCGCCCGTTGAGGGTCCGGCAGCCGAGCCGGTGGCGGAGAAGCCGGTACGGGCCCGCCGTACCCGTAAGCGCGTCGAGGCGCCGGCCGGTGCGCCCGAGGCCGCCGAGGTCATCGTGACCGCGCCCGAGGCCGCCGAGGCGCCGGCGCCCGTTGAGGGTCCGGCCGCCGAGCCGGTGGCGGAGAAGCCGGTGCGCGCCCGCCGTACCCGCAAGCGTGTCGAGTCGCCGGCCGGTGCGCCGGTTGCCGCCGGGCCGGTTGCCGCGGAGACCGTGCTGCCCGTCGAGGCCCCGGCCGCCGAGCCGGTGGCCGAGCCGGCCGCGCCCGCCGCCGAGGAGGCCCCCGCCGCCGCGCCCGCCCGCCGTCGTCGCCGCCGGGTCGTCGAGCCCGCACCGGCCACCGTCGAGCCGGTCGCCGAGGAGGCACCGGAGGCGGCCGAGACCGAGGAGCAGCCCGAGGAGGAGGCCGAGGAGGCCCTTGCCGCCGAGGCCGTGCAGCCCGCGCCGGTGGTGGAGGAGCCGCCCGCGCCCCGGGTTCGCCGCCGTGCCGTGCGCCCGTCCACCGCGATCTTCCAGGCTCCGGTCTTCCAGGAGCCGGCCCCGTACGTCGCCGCGGCCCCCGCCAAGGCACCGGCCCCGGTGCAGCCGGCGGCTCCGGTCGCTCCGGCGGCCGAGGAGGAGGACGAGTACGAGTACAGCGGTGTCGGCCGCCGCCGCCGGGTGCGTACGGCCGTCCGGGTGAGCACTCCGGTCAGGCCCAAGCCGGCCGCCGTCGAGGAGCCGGCCGAGGAGGCGCCCACTGCTGCCGCCGCTGTCGCTCCCGAGGCCGAGGCCGAGGGTGAGTGGGAGGAGGACCGTCCGTCCCGTCGCCGTCGCCGGGGTGGCCGTCGCCGCCGCCGTGGCGAGGCCGAGGAGTTCGAGGCCGAGCAGACGCCGGCCGAGGCCGAGCAGGCAGCCGAGGAGGAGCCGGGCGCCGAGGCCGAGGAGGAAGAAGAGGACGAGCTGGCCGCCGGCCTGAGCTCCTCCCGCCGTCGCCGCCGTCGTCGCCGCCGCACCGGTGAGGCGGGTGTCGAGGCCGGTGCCGAGACCACCGAGGACGGCGTCCGTACCGTGGTCAAGGTGCGCGAGCCGCGCCGCCGTTCCACCGAGCCGTCCTTCGACCCGGACGAGGTGCAGTCCATCAAGGGCTCCACCCGCCTGGAGGCCAAGAAGCAGCGCCGCCGCGAGGGCCGCGAGCTGGGCCGCCGCCGGGTGCCGATCATCACCGAGGCCGAGTTCCTGGCCCGCCGCGAGTCGGTCGAGCGCGTCATGGTGGTGCGCCAGAACGGCCAGCGGACCCAGATCGGCGTCCTCGAGGACGGTGTGCTGGTCGAGCACTACGTCAACAAGGAGCAGGCCACCTCCTACGTCGGCAACGTGTACCTGGGCAAGGTCCAGAACGTGCTGCCGTCGATGGAGGCCGCCTTCGTCGACATCGGCAAGGGCCGCAACGCGGTGCTCTACGCCGGTGAGGTCAACTTCGGTTCGCTGGGCGGCCACGGCGGCCCGCGCCGGATCGAGTCGGTGCTGAAGTCCGGACAGTCCGTGCTGGTGCAGGTCTCCAAGGACCCGATCGGCCACAAGGGCGCCCGGCTGACCAGCCAGATCTCGCTGCCCGGCCGCTACCTCGTCTACGTGCCCGAGGGCTCGATGACCGGTATCAGCCGCAAGCTGCCGGAGAACGAGCGCGCCCGTCTGAAGCAGATCCTCAAGAAGATCGTCCCGGACGACGCCGGCGTCATCGTGCGCACTGCCGCCGAGGGCGCCAGCGAGGACGAGCTGACCCGCGACGTGCAGCGGCTGCAGGCGCAGTGGGAGGAGATCCAGAAGAAGGCAGCCTCCGGCAATGCCCCGGCGCTGCTCTACGGTGAGCCGGACATGACCGTCCGGGTCGTCCGCGACATCTTCAACGAGGACTTCACCAAGGTCATCGTCAGCGGCAACGACGCCTGGAACACCATCCACGAGTACGTCTCCCACGTGGCCCCGGACCTCACCGAGCGGCTGCAGCGGTGGACCTCGGACGTGGACGTCTTCGCCACGTACCGGATCGACGAGCAGCTGATGAAGGCGCTGGACCGGAAGGTCTGGCTGCCGAGCGGCGGTTCGCTGGTGATCGACCGGACCGAGGCGATGGTCGTCATCGACGTCAACACCGGCAAGTTCGTCGGCCAGGGCGGCAACCTCGAGGAGACCGTCACCCGCAACAACATCGAGGCGGCCGAGGAGATCGTCCGCCAGCTGCGGCTGCGCGACCTCGGCGGCATCATCGTGATCGACTTCATCGACATGGTGCTGGAGTCCAACCGGGACCTGGTGCTGCGCCGTCTGCTGGAGTGCCTGGGACGGGACCGGACCAAGCACCAGGTGGCCGAGGTCACCTCGCTGGGCCTGGTGCAGATGACCCGCAAGCGGGTCGGCCAGGGCCTGCTGGAGTCCTTCTCCGAGCCGTGCGTGCACTGCAACGGCCGTGGCGTGATCGTCCACATGGACCAGCCGCACGTCCACGCCGGCGGTGGTCCGACCGTGGTGGCCGGCGAGGCCGCCCCGGGTGGCGGCAAGCGCCGTCGCCGGGGCAAGGGCGGCGCCGGGCTGGAGGAGCTGCAGGCCGAGGTCCAGGTGGCCGAGGCCGCCCCGGCCGTCGAGGCGGTCGAGCAGCCGGTCGCGGTGGAGGCCGCCGAGCAGCCGGAGATCGCCGCTCCGGCGCCGGCCGAGGTCGCCGAGGCGCCGGCCGAGCAGCCGGCCCCGGTCGAGGCTCCTGCTGCCGCGGCCGTCGTTCCTGCCGCCCGTCCGCGCCGCCGTGCGGTGCGCAAGGCCACGGCGCCGGCCGGCGCCCCGGGCGAGGCGGAGATCGTGGTGCTGCAGGCTCGTGCCGAGGCCGCGGTCGAGGCCGCCCTGGCCGCAGCGGAGGCGGTGACCGCGGTAGAGGCCGCTCCGGCTCCTGAGGTCGCGGAGGCCGCTGAGGCCGTCACCGAGGCCGTCGGGGCCCCGGCCGTCGTCGAGGCCGTGGTTGAGGCCGCTCCCGCGGCCGAGGCAGCCCCGGCAGAGGCCGAGGCCGAGGCACCTGCGCCCAAGAAGCGGACCGTCCGCAAGACGGCTGCGAAGAAGACCACGGCCAAGAAGGCCGTGGCGAAGAAGACCGCCGCCAAGAGCACGGCAGCGGCCAAGAAGACCACCGCCCGCAAGACCGCGACCAAGCGGACTAGCGCGGCGGCCAAGAAGGCGGCAGCCGCTGAGAGTGATGGCGCGGCTGAGTGAGCCCACCGCCCGAGGGTGAGCCCAGGCTCACCCTCGGGCACCGTACGGGGTCCGGTTTGCCCCTGTGGCTGCCGTTCCGTATTCTTGACCATCGGCGTGTCTACGCCATGCTCCCGAGCACATCACCTCCCGGTTCCTCGCGAGAGGCCGGGGGAGGCCCCTGTGTCCGTACCCAGGCGGCTGGCATCGAGAGTTCCGCACCGAGTAAGGAAAGCAGGTACCGCATGTACGCGATCGTTCGCGCCGGCGGCCGCCAGCACAAGGTCGCCGTCGGCGACGTGCTGGAAATTGACCGTGTTGACGCCAAGCCGGGTGACTCGGTGGAGCTCTCGACCATCCTGGTCGTCGACGGCGAGGCCGTCACCTCCGACCCGTGGGTGCTGGCCGGTGTCAAGGCTCACGCCGAGGTCGTCGACCAGACCAAGGGTGAGAAGCTCGTCATCCTGCGCTACAAGAACAAGACCGGCTACCGCCGTCGTCAGGGTCACCGCCAGAAGTTCACCGCGGTGCGCATCACGAGCATCGACTCCGTCAGCAAGTAAGGGGACAGCTAGATGGCACACAAGAAGGGCGCAAGCTCTACCCGTAACGGCCGTGACTCGAACGCCCAGCGCCTCGGCGTGAAGCGCTTCGGCGGCCAGGTCGTCAGCGCCGGCGAGATCATCGTCCGCCAGCGTGGCACCCACTTCCACCCGGGTGCGGGCGTCGGCCGTGGTGGCGACGACACCCTGTTCGCGCTGACCGACGGCGCCGTTCAGTTCGGCAACCGTCGTGGCCGCCGCGTCGTGAACATCGTGGCCGTCGAGGCCTGAGTTCGCTGACGTAGCGTCAGGATCTCCGTGAGGGGTGGACCGGGTGACCCGGTCCACCCCTCATGCTTTACCGCAGTTCCACATTTCTTTTCTTCGCTCTGGAGGCATACCGATGACCACCTTCGTGGACCGCGTCGAGCTGTACGTCGCCGCGGGTAACGGGGGCCATGGCTGTGCCTCCGTGCACCGGGAGAAGTTCAAGCCGCTCGGTGGACCCGACGGCGGCAACGGCGGCGAGGGCGGCAGCGTCATCCTCACCGTCGACGCCAACATCACCACGCTGCTCGAGTACCACCACTCGCCCAAGCGCAAGGCCACCAACGGCAAGCCGGGTGCGGGCGGCCACCGCACCGGTGCCAACGGCGAGGACCTGATCCTGCCGGTTCCGGACGGCACCGTGGTGCTCGACAAGCAGGGCAACGTGCTCGCCGACCTGGTCGGCCACGGCACCAGCTTCGTCGCCGCGGCCGGCGGCCGCGGCGGCCTGGGCAACGCGGCGCTGGCCTCCGCCCGCCGCAAGGCCCCGGGCTTCGCGCTGCTCGGCGAGCCCGGTGAGGCCCGCGACATCGTGATGGAGCTCAAGTCCGTCGCCGACGTCGCACTGGTCGGCTACCCGAGCGCCGGCAAGTCCTCGCTGATCTCGGTGCTCTCCGCCGCCAAGCCGAAGATCGCGGACTACCCCTTCACCACCCTGATCCCCAACCTCGGCGTGGTCACCGCCGGCGACGTTGTCTACACCGTCGCCGACGTCCCCGGGCTGATCCCGGGGGCCAGCCAGGGCCGGGGCCTGGGCCTGGAGTTCCTGCGCCACGTCGAGCGCTGCTCGGTGCTGGTGCACGTGCTGGACTGCGCCACGCTGGAGCCGGGCCGCGACCCGCTCTCCGACCTGGAGACCATCGAGGCCGAGCTGGCCGAGTACGGCGGTCTGGACGACCGTCCGCGCCTGGTCGCGCTCAACAAGGTGGACGTCCCGGACGGCCAGGACATCGCCGACCTCACCCGGGCTTCGCTGGAGGAGCGCGGCTACCGCGTCTTCGAGGTCTCCGCCGCCTCCCGCAAGGGCCTGCGCGAGCTGAGCTTCGCCATGGCGCAGATCGTCGCCGAGGCCCGGGCCGCCAAGCCGGTCCAGGAGGCCACCCGGATCGTGCTGCGGCCCAAGGCCGTGGACGACGCCGGCTTCACCATCACCGAGGAGGACGGCGCCTACCGCATCCGCGGCGTCAAGCCCGAGCGCTGGGTCCGCCAGACCGACTTCAACAACGACGAGGCCGTCGGCTACCTCGCCGACCGGCTCGCCCGCCTCGGTGTCGAGGAGGAGCTGTGGAAGATCGGCGCCCACGAGGGTGACACCGTCATCATCGGCCCCGAGGAGAACGCCGTGGTGTTCGACTGGGAGCCGACCATGGCTGCCGGCGCCGAGATGCTCGGCCGCCGCGGCGAGGACCACCGCCTCGAGAGCCAGCGCCCGGCCGTCGAGCGCCGCCGGGAGCGGCAGAAGGGCCGCGACGCGGCCGAGGAGGAGTACCTGGCCTTCGAGGCGCTCTCCAGCGGCCGCCAGGCCATCGAGGGCGACGACGAGGACCACTGAGTCCTGCGCAGACCACTGCGGCCCCTGCTTCCCGTCCGGGAGGCAGGGGCCGCGGTGTCGTTGCCGAGCGGACGTCACTTCGTCCAGGCGGCCTGGAGCTTGAGCAGGTCGACCATCTCGGTGTAGCCGACCATGGCGGGCGTCTTGCCGGTGGTGGAGATGATCGTGCAGCCCTTGACCTCGGTGCCCTTCGAGAAGCCGTGGAAGCTGGCGCCGGTGCACTTCGGCAGCGGCTTGTCGGCGCTCAGCACCGGTTCGCTGCTGTGGCCCGTGCTGTCGAAGACGACGAACTCCGAGTCCGGGGCGGTGAAGGAGAGGCTGGCGTCCCCGACGTTCTTCATGGTGTAGCTGACGTACATCGGGGTGCGGCCTGTCAGGCCGGCGGTGTTGAGCCCGGCGGAGGTCAGGTCCTGGATCGAACCGACCTCCACCCCGGTGACGGTGATCTGGAGCTTGGTGGAGACCTTCGCGAACTTGTCGGCGAAGTCGACGGTGACCGGCTGGCCGTACTTCACCGTGGTGGCGGCATGCGGAAGGCCGCCGGGACCACCGTTCGCCGCACCGCCGGAGGCCCCGCCTGATGCGGCCCCACCCGACGCGGTTCCGGCCGCGCTGCCGGCGGCGCCTCCGGCTGCTCCGCCGGTCGCTCCGCCGGAGGTGGAGGGTGCCCCCCTACCGCCGGCGGCCCCGCCCGTCGAGCCGGCGCTCGCGCCCCCGGTCCCGTTCGGGTCGTTCGGATCGCAGGCCGACAGCGAGAGTGCGGTTGCCGCGGCCAGGCCGGCTACGGCGAGCTTCATGGTGTGCGAACGCATTGGTGCGCTTACTCCTGGGCGTGCGCCCGCTTACCGTTGCCGGCCTGCCCGTGCGGGACCGCCCGAGACGAAACGGTCTTGAGACATGCGGGTACAGCGGGCAAGAAGCCGTCCCCCGATCTGGCTTTCGGTCAGGGACCATATCAGTCGGTCGGGTTGGACCCCGAGCGAATGCGCAGGCGCCGGGGCGGCAGCCGTCCACCGGGTGAAATGCCGTGCGGGGGCGGGGCGCGAATCGCGTAGATTGCGAGGAACCGCCGGGCCCGGGCCCGTCGTATCCGCACCACACCAGCGAAGGGCACCAGCTCGAATGAGTGAGCAGACGCTTCGGGAGGAGGTGCTGACCGCACGGCGGATCGTGGTCAAGGTCGGCTCCTCCTCACTCACCACCGCCGCCGGCGGTCTGGACGCCGACCGGGTCGACGCCCTCGTGGACGCGCTCGCCAAGGTGCGCAGCCGCCCGGGCGCCCCCGAGGTGGTCCTGGTCTCCTCCGGTGCCATCGCGGCCGGCCTCGCCCCGCTCGGTCTGGAGAAGCGGCCCAAGGACCTGGCCCGCCAGCAGGCCGCCGCCAGCGTCGGCCAGGGCCTGCTGGTGGCCCGCTACACCGCCTCCTTCGCCCGGTACGGCGTGCGCGTCGGCCAGGTGCTGCTGACCGCCGAGGACGCCAGCCGGCGCGCCCACTACCGCAACGCGTACCGGACCCTGGACCAGCTGCTGGCGATGGGCGCGATGCCGATCGTCAACGAGAACGACACCGTGGCCACCGCCGAGATCAAGTTCGGTGACAACGACCGGCTGGCCGCGCTGGTGGCCCACCTGGTCCGGGCCGACCTGCTGATCCTGCTCTCCGACGTGGACGGTCTCTACGACGGCGACCCCAGCAAGCCCGGCAGCAGCCGGATCGCCGAGGTGCGCGGCCCGCACGACCTGGACGGGGTCGAGATCGGCAGCGCGGGCAAGGCCGGAGTGGGCACCGGCGGCATGGTCACCAAGGTGGAGGCCGCCCGGATCGCCACCGGCGCGGGCATCCCGGTGGTGCTCACCGCCGCCAGCCAGGCCGCCGACGCGCTGGCCGGGCGGCCCACCGGCACCCTCTTCCTGCGCACCGGGAGCCGCTCCGCCGACCGGCTGCTCTGGCTGGAGCACGCCAGCACCCCGCGGGGCACCCTGCACCTGGACGCGGGGGCGGTCGAGGCCGTGGTCTCGGGCGGCAAATCGCTGCTGCCCGCCGGGGTCACCCGGGTGGACGGGGACTTCACCGCCGGTGATCCGGTGGACCTTCTTGGCGAAAACGGCCACATCGTCGCCCGAGGGCTGGTCAACTTTGATGCGAGGGAGTTGCCCCGACTGCTCGGCCGGTCCACCCGAGAGCTGGCCCAGGAGCTCGGCGCCGCCTACGAGCGCGAGGTCATCCACCGCGACGACCTGGTCATCCTGCGCGGCTGACCGCCTGCGGGGACCTGCCGGCGGCCGCTCCCGCCAGGGGGGAGGGCCGGGCGCGGTCGGCGCGGCCGGGCCGGACACGATGCCGAACAGGAGGCCGCCGGTGGCACGCAGGCGCGGAGCGCTGCCCGAGGAGTCGCCCCAGCGCAGGCTGACCAGCATCGCGGGCGGGCGGGTCGAAGGCGGCTCGGTCGACGAACGGTCCGACAGCGCAAGGAACTTGGGTTGCAGACCGAATGGCGCCGAGGGCCCCGAGGTGGACCAGGCCCGGCTCTGGCACGTGGTGCTCAGCGTGGCCGGGCAGGTCACGCCGCTCGCCGAGCTGCGCGCGGCGCTGGAACGGCTGGCGCACGACCACTCCTTCTTCCTGACGGCGCGCTATGCCGCGGACCACGCCGAGATCCGCTACTGGGAGCAGGCGCGCGACCTGCACGACGCCGCGGCGATCGCGCTGCGGCTGTGGGGCGAGCACAAGGCGTCGGCGAACTTACCGCCGTGGGAGATCGTGGGCCTAGAGGTGGTGGACCGGCCGACGTACCACAAACGGGTGGCGGAGGGCTTCGGGGATCCGCCACCGCAGCTGGGCGGGGTGCATCCGTACTGACGCGGGCGCCTTCCGGGGGCCCCTGAAAGCGCGAGGCGGCCGGCCGGGTATTCGGCGGCGGGGGCGACCGCTGCGCCGGGACGAGCGGTCGCTCCGCGGAGACGGCGCGACCGCTCTGTTGGGCCGGCGCACGGAGAGCGTCTCCCGCCCCCGCACCTCTCCTCGCGCCCCGAGCGGCCGCCCATGCGTCCGGGGGCCGTCTCGGCCGTTGAAATGCGGCCGGTCGGCGCTGCAGCAGTCGCTACCCTTTCAAGCATGAGCAGCGATCACGCCACCGCCGACAGTCCCGTCCTCGCCGTCGCCCGCCGAGCCCGTGCGGCGGCCGCCGCGCTCGCTCCGCTGCCGCGCAGGGCTAAGGACGACGCGCTGCTCGCGATCGCCGACGCGCTGCTGGCCCGGAGCGGTGAGATCACCGCGGCCAACGCCGAGGACGTGGCCCGTGCCCGGGAAGCCGGTACCGCCGAGTCGGTGATCGACCGGCTCACGCTGACCGAGGAGCGGGTCGCCGCGATCGCCGCCGATGTCCGCAACGTGGTCGGGCTGCCCGACCCGGTGGGCGAGGTGGTGCGCGGCTACACCCTGCCCAACGGCCTGGACGTCCGGCAGGTCCGGGTCCCGCTCGGTGTGGTCGGCATCATCTACGAGGCCCGGCCGAACGTCACCGTGGACGCCGCCGCGCTCTGCCTGAAGTCCGGCAACGCGGTACTGCTGCGCGGCTCGGCCTCCGCCTACCGCTCGAACACCGCGCTGGTCGCGGTGCTGCGGGACGCGGTGGCCGCGGCCGGGCTGCCCGCGGACGTGATCCAGCTGGTCCCGGGCGAGAGTCGGGACTCGGTGCAGGAGCTGATGCGCGCCCGGGGCCTGGTGGACGTGCTGATCCCGCGCGGCGGCGCCTCGCTGATCCGTACGGTCGTCGAGGGCTCCACCGTGCCGGTGATCGAGACCGGTACCGGCAACTGCCACGTCTACGTGGACGCCAGGGCCGACCTCGCGATGGCCGTCGGCATCCTGCTCAACTCCAAGGCCCAGCGGGTCAGTGTGTGCAACTCCGCCGAGACGCTGCTGGTGCACCAGGACATCGCGGACGCCTTCCTGCCGCTCGCCCTCGACGCGCTGGCCGAGGCGGGAGTCACCGTGCACGGAGACGAGGCGGTGCTGAAGGCGGCCGAGGGCGGCCGGGCCACCGTCGTCCCGGCGACCGAGGAGGACTGGGAGGCGGAGTACCTGTCCCTGGACCTGGCCGCCGCCGTGGTGCCCTCGCTGGACGCCGCGGTGGAGCACATCCGTCGCTGGTCCTCCGGCCACACCGAGGCGATCGTGACCACCTCGCAGGCGGCCGCCCGGCGCTTCACCCAGCTGGTCGACTCGACCACGGTGGCCGTCAACGCCTCCACCCGGTTCACCGACGGGGGTGAGTTCGGCTTCGGCGCGGAGATCGGCATCTCCACCCAGAAGCTGCACGCCCGGGGCCCGATGGGCCTGCCGGAGCTGACCTCCACCAAGTACATCGTCACTGGTGACGGGCATGTGCGCGGCGAGGCGGCGCAGACCGTGGGCTCGGCCGAGTCCTGAGCGGGACGGTTCGTCCAAGGCCAACTGGCGGGAGCCACAGACAAACGGCGCGCCCGGTAATACCCTGAGTCCGTGGCTGAGGATGTGGGGGGCTCGCCGAACCCCGACGGCGCCGACCACGGTGGTGCGGACGACGAGTTCGCCACCGTGGTGCTCGACGAGGCATTCGTCCGGTCCGCCGCCGTGCACGAGCCGAGCGCCAGGGAACGCCAGCTGGCCGCCGCCGAGGCGAGGTTCGAGCCGGACACCGGACTGCTCGGCCGTGGCTACGAGATGACCGTCAGCGGGGAGGGGCTCCCGTTGGAGCTGCGCCCGCACCCGAGCCTGGACGACGACCGCCAATACCCTGACCCGTGGTCAGCCCCGGGCCGGGCCGGACGGGCCGCCCGGTGGCGCCGCAGGACCAGGTCCTGCGGCGGGTACGACCCGAGGCGGGCCGGCGGCGGCCGGTACGTGGCGCAGCAGCGCTGGCACCGCCCGGTGGCCTGGGTGCTGGCGGTGGTGATGGTGGTCGGGGTGGCCGCGGTGGCGGTCGCCGCGATCTACCGGGGGGCCGGCGGGGCCGCCGACTCCCCGCGCCGTCCGGAGACGGGTACCAGCCGTCCGGAGAGCGGTACGGCCGGTGCCGGTGCGACCGGCGCGGGCGCGACACCGAGCGCCCCGGTGGGTACCGCCCCGATGGCGCTGCAGACCGGGTGACGGGCGCCGCTCGCAGCGGTCGCCGGCTGCCGCTCAGAAGTTGCGTCGCAGGCCTCGAGACGGGCCGTACCCCGGTCTTACCCTGGTGTTATGGGTGACCCGCGCGAACCTCCGGAGGGTGTGCCCGACGGTGGTTCCGGAAACGAGGACGAGTACCGGTCCGTCGTGTTCGACGAGTCGTTCGTCCGGGCTGCCCGGATCCAGGAGTTGTCGGCCAGCGAGCGGCTCGGCGGCTACTCGCGGGGGGTGCGGCCGAGACTGGGTTTCGGCCACATCGGTTCGCTGCCCCGGCAGGCGGTGGCGCTGCTGCTGCTCGTCGTGATGGCGTTCGCGGCGGCGGTCTACTTCGGGGTGAGCTCACCGCGCCGGATGGGCGTCCAGCCGACCGGCAACCAATTGACCGTCAGCATGGCGGCGCTCAGCCCGAGTTCGGCGGTCCCGGCGGTGGCGGATCCGAAGAGCCCGTTCGCCGCGCTGCCCCCCGGCTACGCCGACGGCGCCGCGGGGCTCGGCATCCCCGCTGGTTCGGCCACGGCGCACTTCACCAGGATCGAGGTCACCCGGGCCCTGGACACCGTCCAGCACTTCCTGGTCGCCTCCGCGCTCAACCCCGCCACCCTCGTGCAGGGGGAGACGGGGGCGGTCCGCGCCCTGGTGACGCCCGGCGAGCAGGCGCAGTACGACCAGAGTCTGAACTCGCCGGGCGACGACCAGCACCACGCCGCCACGGGCTGGCTGGTCCGGTTCGACCCGGGCAAGGTGGCGTTGGCCGTCGACTCGGTCAAGGTGGCCGGCGGTATGAAGGTCACCGAGGCGGACAGTGCGACGCTGGAGATCGACACCGACCACACCTTGGTCTACGCGCTGCGGCCGGCCGGGACGGACACCTCCGCGCCGGTCAGCCTGTTCAGTGTCCGGCGCGAGCTGCGGTTCGAGTTCGACCACACGGACATCGGGGCGGGCCGGGCGCGGCTGGTGGACGCGGTGCTGCAGGCCGGGCCCATGGCGTGCGGGGCACCGCTGGCCGACCACCTGCAGCCGCTGCTGGCCGGGCAGTCGGCCGGCACGCCGCCGGCAGTGGATCCGGCCGATCACACGGTGCCGGCCTGGCAGGTGTGCGGGGTGCTCGGTCCGCTGGGCGCCGGGCACTGAGCTCCACGGCGGACCGAGGACCGTACCCGGCGCGCGGGCGCGAGGAACGGCGCGACTGTGGTTCCGCGCGCCCGCGAGGTGGCGCTAGTCCTCGTCGGAGTGGCGGGTGCCGGTGAAGGTGTCGCGGAGCTTGCCGCCGACGGTGCCGACACCGCCCGCCACATCGCGCAGCAGGCCCATCAGCGGGTCCTTGCTCTCCTTGACGCTCCTGGAGTACGAGTCGGCGGCGGCCTTCCACTGCTCGCCGACCGAGGTGTCCGGGTCGTCCTCGCGGCGCGGGTAGGCGCCGGCCAGGATCGAGCGGTACTCCTCGCTCTCCGCCCACTTCTTCAGCTTGGCCACCCGGACCACCGCGAAGGGGTGGGTCTGCGGCAGCACCTGGAGCAGCTTGAGCACTCCGTCGCGCAGGTCGCCGGCCTTCTCGTACTCCTCGGCCTGCTCCAGGAAGGCGTCCACGTTCATCTCTGCCAGATTGTGCCCGCCGGCCAGCTTCATCAGGCCGCGCATGGACGCCTGGAGGTCCTGGCCGGCCAGCAGCCCGGCCCGGTCGCAGGAGAGCTCGGCCTTGCGGAACCACTCCTTGAGCGCGGTGATCACGGCGGTGATGGCGAGGTTGCCGAGCGGGAGCCAGGCGATCCGGGCGGCGATGTTGGTGAGGATCAGCAGCATCGTCCGGTAGACCGCGTGGCCGGACATCGCGTGGCCGACCTCGTGGCCGATCACGGCCCGCAGCTCCTCCTCGTCGAGCAGCTCGACCAGGCCGGTGGTGACCACGATGATCGGGGTTTCCATGCCGATGCACATGGCGTTGACCGCCGGGTCCTGGGTCACGTACAGGTCCGGTACCCGCTCCAGGTCGAGCACGTAGGCGGCGTCGCGGACCATGTCGTACAGCTCGGGGAACTGCCGCTCGCTGGCGCGGACGGCGGTGGCCAGGAACATCAGGCGGACGCTGCGCTCGGAGACCAGGCCGGCCAGCTTCTTGAGGACCTCGTCGAAACCGGAGAGCTTGCGCAACGAGACCAGGGCGGAACGGTCCGCCGGGTGCTCCCAGGCCCGGGTGGAGATCCCGGGGAAGCGTTCGCGGCGGCGGCTCGGCGTGCTCGGCTTGGTCATGTCGGTCATGTGAGTACCTCCTGGTCGATGCCGGCACCGGCTCACGTCCGGCCCCCGCTGCTGTTGGCTACAACGCTTGTTCGTCCGTACTCGTCCCCGCCGCCCACGGTACGCCGGGGGTGCCGTCCGCCGTCCGGAGTGCCCGGGGCTACCCTGGGCCTACCGGAGGTCCCGCGGGACCGTCACCCGTCCTGAGGAGCCCACCATGTCCACTGTCGAGAGCCTCACGCAGCTGGCCGGGCCGATCTCCACGGAGTCGGGCCCCGGGCTGTTCCTGCGGATCATCCTGGTGGCGTCCTTCGTCGGTGTCGGCCTGCTGGTCTGGATCATGGCGCGGGCCTTCCGCAGCGGCAACGGCGGCAACTGATCCCGTGCGGACGCCTACGGGGGGTCAGACGCGGTGGGCCGCCGCGCGGTTGCCGAAGGACCACCCGTACGATAGGGACGCTGGCCACCGGCCCGCGTCCTGGTCCCTCACCCGAGCCGAGAAGGTCTGCCGACCATGAGCAATAACGTTCTGCCCGCCGTTTCCCGGATCGCCGAGGGTGGCAACCACGAGAGCCTCAACCCGCTGGTGACCGGCGGCTCCGCCTTCGTGATCCTGCTGCTGCTGCTCTTCGTGACCACGCGTTTCAACCGCGACCGCTGAGCAGCGCGCTCCTACTGATCGGTGACGAGGAGCGTCCGGCGGTCCGCCGGACGCTCCTCGTCGTTGTCCCGGCGTCCGGGCTTGTCCGGGGGTAACGCGGGTCGCGTAAGGTGTGGCGGCATGGGACAGCAGGCCAAGACCCCCGGCGGAGCGGCGAAGCGGCGCCTAGGCGTGATGGGCGGCACCTTCGATCCGATCCACCACGGGCACCTGGTCGCCGCCAGCGAGGTGGCGAGCGCATTCCACCTCGATGAGGTGATCTTCGTGCCGACCGGGCAGCCGTGGCAGAAGAGCCACCGTGAGGTGACCCCCGCCGAGGACCGCTACCTGATGACGGTCATCGCCACCGCGGAGAACCCGCAGTTCTCGGTCAGCCGGATCGACATCGACCGCGAGGGCCCCACCTACACCGTGGACACCCTGCGCGACCTGCACGCCCTGCACCCGGACGCCGAGCTGTTCTTCATCACCGGCGCCGACGCGTTGGCCCAGATCCTGTCCTGGCGCGACTCGGAGGAGCTCTTCGAGCTCGCCCACTTCATCGGTTGCACCCGCCCGGGGCACACCCTGTCGGACGCCGGGCTTCCGGTGGGCGGGGTCTCCCTGGTGGAGGTGCCCGCGCTGGCCATCTCCTCCACGGACTGCCGGATGCGGGTCGCCAAGGGCGAGCCGGTCTGGTACCTCGTCCCGGACGGCGTGGTCCGTTACATCCACAAGCGGGCGCTGTACGCGCCGGCCCAGCAGCCTTGATCCCGGGAGGCGCCGCGTGACCGGAACGGCAGACCGCAGGGGACCGGAGGACGGCTGGTACCCGCAGCCTGGCTACGACGGGTACGGACGGCCTGAGCACGGCCAGGACCCGCAGTACTCGCAGGGCCAGTACCAGTACGGGCAGCAACAGGGGTACCCGCAGGAGCAGTACCAGGGTTATCAGCAGCAGCCGTACGAGCCGCAGCAGTACCAGCAGCAGGGCTACTACCAGCAGCCGCTGCAGGAACCGGTGCACGATCCGTACGGGCAGCCCCAGCACCCGTACCAGCCGCAGCAGCAGGAGTACTACTACCAGCAGCAGCCGGCGGCCCAGCCGGTGGTGCAGCCGGTCGTCCCCGCGCAGACGCCCGCGGAGCCGGCGCCGGCCGCCGCGGCGCCGGTGCCGCCGCAGGTGCGGCGGTCGGCTCCGGCCCAGCCGGCGGCGAGGCCGAGACCCGAGCGGACCGAGCCGGACGACCCCTACGTGACGGGCGAGTTCACCTTCCTCGACGAGGAGGCGGAGGAGACCGAGGACGTCATCGACTGGCTGAAGTTCGCCGAGTCGCGGACCGAGGTCAGGGCCGAGCGCAAGCGCAGGCTGCGCAACCGGCTGATCGCGGCCGTGGTGGCGCTGGTCGTGCTCGCCGGTGGCGGGGTGGGCTACCTGTGGTGGAGCGGGAAACTGGGCGGCACCAAGACCGTCGCGGCGGCGGCCGGGGGGCGGCAGGTGAACGTGGTCCAACTGCGCGATCTCAACGGCAAGGTGACCAGTGTGCTGCTGGTCAACGACGCGGGCGCGCACAAGGGCTCGATCCTGCTGCTGCCGGACATCCTCAAGCTGCCCAGTGCCGGTGACTCCCCGACGGTCCCGATCGGGCAGGCGATGGACACCGTCGGCGCCTCCGCCACCAGGGAGGGCCTGAAGACCGTGCTGGGCGCCCCGGTCGCCGGTACCTGGCGGCTGGACACCCCGTACCTGCAGCTGCTGGTCTCCCAGCTCGGCGGCGTGAGGGTGGACACCAACGCGGACGTGAAGGGGGCGGACGGCAAGGTCACCCCGGCCGGCAAGGGCACCACGCTGTCGGGTGACGCGGCCGTCGCGTACGCCACCTACCAGGCACCCGGCGAGGGCCGGGACGCCCAGCTGGCCCGGTTCGGGCAGGTGCTGGACGCGGTGGTGCGGGCCATGCCGACCGACCTGCCCGAGGCACAGGACGACGTGCACCGGATGAACGCGGTGCTCGACCCGTCGCTGCCCGAGCAGGCGCTGGCCGGGGTGCTGGCCCAGCTGGCCCAGCTCGCGAAGGACGGCGCCTTCAGCACCAGCACGCTCAAGGTGCAGCCGGACGGCACGCTGGACGAGGCGACGGCGGGCGCGCAGGTCAAGCAGGTGCTCGGTGGCACGGTGCACAAGGCCCAGAGCGGCACCGGGACGCCCCGGGTCAGCATCGTCAACGCCTCGGGCAACGACCAGGCGGCGACCTCGGCGCTGGTGCAGGTCTCCAACGCCGGTCTGAACGTGGTCCCGAGCAACGGCAAGTCGGGCAGCACCCAGGCGACCAGCGAGATCCGCTACACCGACGACGCCAGGGCGGCGGCGGCGAAGTCGCTGGCGACCACGCTCGGTCTGAACGAGTCGGCGGTGAAGAAGACCACCGACGCGCAGAACGCCGACCTGGTGGTGGTGCTGGGCAAGGACTACCAGCCAGGCAAGAACCCGTAGCCGCCTGCGGATCGAAGGCCCCGGAGAATTCTCCGGGGCCTTCACGCGTTCATGAGATCCTGGAAACCGTATCTGTGTACAACGAGCGGGAAGAACACCGTGACTGCCACTGACCGGAGCCAGGAACTGATCACCGTCGCCGCCCAGGCGGCGGCCGACAAGCTGGCCCACGACATCATCGCCTTCGACGTCAGCGAGGTGCTGTCGATCACCGACGCCTTCCTGATCGCCTCGGCAAACAACGACCGCCAGGTCAGGTCGATCGCCGAGGAGATCGAGGACCAACTGCGCGAGCAACTGGACGTCAAGCCGGTGCGCCGCGAGGGCGAGCGCGAGGGCCGCTGGATCCTGCTGGACTACCTGGACATCGTGGTGCACGTCCAGCACTCCGAGGAGCGTTCCTTCTACTCGCTGGACCGCCTCTGGAAGGACTGCCCGGAGCTGCCGCTGCCCGCCGACGCGCTGGCGACCCGCAACCGTCCCCAGGACGTGGTCACCGACGCCAAGGGCAACGCCATCGCCGAGGACGAGCGCTGAGCCGCGCCGCAGGGGGCCCGCGCGTCGTCTTCTGGCGGCACGGCCAGACCTCCTGGAACCTGGAGTCCCGTTTCCAGGGCACGACCGACATCGACCTGACCGACCAGGGGGTCTTCCAGGCCAAGCGGGCGGCCAAGCTGCTCGCGGGCCTGCGTCCCGACCTGCTGATCTCCTCGGACCTCACCCGGGCCCGGCGCACCGCCGCCGAGCTCGCCAAGGTCAGCGGCCTCGAGGTGGACCACCACGAGGGCCTGCGGGAGACCTACGCGGGCGAGTGGCAGGGGCTGACCAATGCCGAGATCAGGGCGCGGTACCCGGAGCAGTACGAGGCGTGGGCCAAGGGCGAGCCCGTCCGGCGCGGCGGCGGCGAGCTGGCCACTGAGGTGGCGGACCGGTCCGTCCCGGTGGTGCTGGCGGCGGTCGAGAAGCTGCCCGTGGACGGCACGCTGGTCGTGGTCAGCCACGGCGGGACCATCCGCACCATGATCGGCCGGCTGCTCGGCATGGAGGCGGACCTGTGGGAGCGCTTCGGCGGTCTCTCCAACTGCTGCTGGTCGGTGCTCGGCCAGGGCACGCGGGGCTGGCGGCTGCTGGAGCACAACGCCGGCACGCTGCCGCAGCCGGTCATCGGAGACGAGACCTGAGGCCGTCCGAACGACGGATTTCGCAGTTCCGGGCCTGACCAGCTAGAGTCTTCCTCGTTCGCAGGAAAGAACGCCGACCGGCAGGGAGGCGGGAATCCTCCGAGGGGCTGTAGCTCAGTTGGTAGAGCGCTTGCATGGCATGCAAGAGGTCCGGGGTTCAATTCCCCGTAGCTCCACTCCGCGTCGGCGGTCCGAAAGGGCCGCACGGCTCGCGGGGCTGTAGCTCAGTTGGTAGAGCGCTTGCATGGCATGCAAGAGGTCCGGGGTTCAATTCCCCGTAGCTCCACAACAGAAGCCGAAGGGCACCTACCGATCCGGTAGGTGCCCTTCGGCGTTCGCGGCGGTGCGGCCGGTGTGCACGTGGTGGATGGGGGCGACCGCTCGGCGCCGTCCTCCCCGGGGGCTCAACTGCTCCGGCCCGGCCGCTACTTCGGGGCGCGCGCTGCAGGTGGTCGCGGCTGCTGGCCGCCGCCCGCGTGCTGCGCATCGGGGGGCGTCGCCTGACGCCAACGGGTTCGTCCCGCGCCGGCTGGCGCTGCTCCATGGGGGCGAGCAGCGACGGCCGGCCGCTTCCGGGTCCGGGAAGCGTACGAGGGATGACCGGGGAAGCGGAAGACGGTCCTCCGTGAAGCTTTGATGGTGATCCGCGGCGTGAGGCTCCGACTACCGTGCGCGTTCGCGAGTGGGCTGAAGAACGGATTAGGGGACTGGTCGCCGGACCGTGTACAGTTGTGCACGTCGCCGAGGGGGACCGCAGGAAGACCTCGGATGACAAGCAGGACAAGGGGCTGTAGCTCAGTTGGTAGAGCGCTTGCATGGCATGCAAGAGGTCCGGGGTTCAATTCCCCGTAGCTCCACAGGAAGAAGGCCGTCTCCCGGGTCGGGAGGCGGCCTTTCGTGCTGTTCACCCCGAAGTCCTGCGCCGCGCGCCGGTGTTCGGCCCGGCGGGTGCTCTACCCCGTTGCCCGGCCCGGCGGTTACGGTCGTGCCATGGCGGATCTGGCGCGCAAGCGGAACGAAGAACTGGCCCGGATACTCCACCAGCTCGGCTGGAGCCCCGAGCGCCTCGCCCGCGAGGTCAACTCCGGCCTCCCCGCCCAGCTCGCCATCAGCTCCACCGCCCCCTACAAGTGGCGCGACCGCGGCATGGTGCCCAGGTCACCGCACGACCAGACGGTCTGCGAGGTGCTCGGCCGAGCCGTCGGCATCGCAGTGACGTACGAGCAGCTCTGGGGACGGATGGGCAGCGGACGCGGTGCCAAGATGCTCTCGCCCCGGCTGCTCACCGATCCGTGGACCGCCGACACCGCGCAGACCGCCCTGCGCGAGGCCGGTGCCGACAGCACGCCGGTCCGCCTCACCGACCTGTTCCGCGGTGCCGAACTCGAACAGGCCGCCCGCCACTGGGCCTCCCCGCCGCCCGAGGTCACCGGCGGCGAGGGTGCGCTGCGGATCGCCGCCGCGCACCTCGCCGACCTGCGGACCTCCCACGACAGCAAGCAGCGCCTGGAGCGCGCCTACGGTGGCGGGCTGATCCTCAGCCCCGCCAAGGCCGAACTGGCGCTGGCGGGCAAGCTGCTGGAACTCGGCTCGTACGGCGAGCAACTCGGCCGGCAGCTGTACGGGGTGGCGGGCCGGCTGGCCCGGCTGGTCGGCTGGGCCAGCTACGACATGGGCCATGACGCCGCCGCGCAGCGCGCCTTCGTCGCCGCGCTGCGGGCCGCCCACGTCTGCGGCGACCCCCGGCTCGGCGTGAGCGTGGTCGGCTGCCTGGCCGTGCAGGCCACCTACAACTCGGCCGGGCGCGGCCTCGACCCGGTCGCGATGCTCTCCACCGCGCTGCGCGCCGCCGACGAGGTGCTGGCGCCGGCCGAACGGGCGCTGCAACTCGGCCGGATCGCCCGGGCACACGGCCGCAAGGGCGAGCAGATCAGCGCCGAGGCGGTCGCCGAACTCGCCTTCAACGCGCTGGAGGAGGCCGCGGGGGAGGATCGCGGCCAGGAGCGCGCCGATCTGCAGGGCATGGTGGGGGAGGGCTACCTCTTCCTCGGTGACCACGAGCGGGCCCGCCGCCTGCTCTCCTCCGCCACCGCCGCCCTCGCGCCCGAACGAGCCAGAACCAAGGCGCTGCTGCTGGTCCGGCTGGCCGACTCCTACCGGCGGACCGGCGAGCACGAAGGCGCCGCCGAGACCGCGGACCAGGCGAGGATGCTCGCGGCCGGCATGCAGTCCGGCCGGGTGGCCGCCGCCCTCCGGGAGTTCGACGCGGCGGTCAAGGCCGGATAGTCAGGTGGCCGCCGCTTGACCGTGCGGTACCCTGAGCCCATGCGAACCGTGCGCCTGCTCCTTAGCCGGCCGCGCTGACCAGGACCGGCTGAGCCTTCGGGCGGTGCCGGAGTCGGCGTGGCGTCCCCTCCTGCGAGGGGCTTTTTTGTTTTACGCGCTGCTTCCTTCCCAGGGCGCTGCCCCGCTGACGATTCGCTAACTGACATCGATGGAGCTTGAAGGACCATGAGCGAGACGACACCTGCTTCCGCCGCCGTCGAGGCCGCCGGCGAGCCCTTCCGGTACAGCGCGGCCCTGGCCGCGGAGATCGAGTCCCGCTGGCAGGACGTCTGGGAGAAGGAGGGGACGTTCAACGCGCCCAACCCGGTGGGCGCGCTGGTCGACCCGACCGCCGGTGACGTCACCGCGAAGCCGCACAGCTTCATCATGGACATGTTCCCGTACCCCTCGGGCGCCGGCCTGCACGTCGGCCACCCGCTGGGCTACATCGCCACCGACGTGTACGCCCGCTACCAGCGGATGACCGGCCACAACGTGCTGCACACCCTGGGCTACGACGCCTTCGGCCTGCCCGCCGAACAGTACGCGGTGCAGACCGGCACCCACCCCCGGGTCTCCACCGAGGCGAACATCGCCAACATGCGTCAGCAGCTGCGCCGCCTGGGCCTGGGCCACGACTCGCGCCGCTCGATCTCCACGATCGACCCCGAGTACTACCGCTGGACCCAGTGGATCTTCCTGCAGATCTTCAACTCCTGGTACGACGCGGACGCCGCCAAGGCCCGCCCGATCACCGAGCTGATCGCCCAGTTCGAGGACGGCTCGCGCGAGGTGCCGGGCAGCCGCGCATGGTCCGAGCTGACCGCCGCCGAGCGCGACGAGGTGCTGGGCGAGTACCGCCTGGCGTACGCCAAGGAGGTGCCGGTCAACTGGTGCCCGGGCCTGGGCACCGTGCTGGCCAACGAGGAGGTCACCGCGGACGGCCGCTCCGAGCGCGGCAACTTCCCGGTCTTCAAGTCCAACCTGCGCCAATGGATGATGCGGATCACCGCGTACTCCGACCGCCTGATCAAGGACCTGGACCTGCTGGACTGGCCCGAGGCCATCAAGCTGCAGCAGCGCAACTGGATCGGGCGCAGCGAGGGTGCCCGGGTCGACTTCGCGGTCGGCGAGGACCGGTCGATCACCGTCTTCACCACCCGCCCCGACACCCTGTTCGGTGCCACGTACATGGTGCTGGCCCCCGAGCACGAGCTGGTCGACTCGATCGTCCCGGCCGCCTGGCCGTCGGACACCCACAATGACTGGAAGGACGGCGCCCACACCCCGGCTGAGGCCGTCGCCGCCTACCGGGCCGCCGCAGCCGCCAAGTCGGACGTCGAGCGCCAGATGGACGCCAAGGTCAAGACCGGTGTCTTCACCGGCGCGTACGCGACCAACCCGGTCACCGGGAAGCCCGTCCCCGTCTTCATCGCCGACTACGTGCTGATGGGCTACGGCACCGGTGCCATCATGGCCGTCCCCGCCCACGACCACCGCGACTTCGCCTTCGCCCGCGCCTTCTCGCTGCCGATGGCCTGCGTCGTCCAGCCGACCGACGGCCGGGACAAGGACCCGCACACCTGGGACGACGCCTTCGACACCTACGACTCCGTCATCGTCAACTCGGCGCACGACGGCCTGGCACTGGACGGCCTGAGCGTGGTCGAGGCCAAGGCCGCGGTGACCGCCTGGCTGACCGAGCGGGGCATCGGCGAGGGCACCGTCAACTACCGCCTGCGCGACTGGCTGTTCAGCCGCCAGCGGTACTGGGGCGAGCCGTTCCCGATCGTCTACGACGAGGACGGCGTGATGCACGCGCTGCCCGAGTCGATGCTGCCGGTCGAGGTGCCCGAGGTCGAGGACTACTCGCCGCACACCTACGACCCCGACGACGCCACCTCCTCGCCGAAGACCCCGCTGTCCCGCAACGAGGCCTGGGTCAACGTCGAGCTGGACCTGGGCGACGGCCCGAGGAGCTACCGCCGCGAGACCAACACCATGCCCAACTGGGCCGGCTCCTGCTGGTACGAACTGCGCTACGTCGACCCGGTCAACGGCGAGAAGGCCGTCGACCCGGCCAACGAGCAGTACTGGCTGGGCGCGACCGCCGACAAGCCGGCCGGCGGTGCCGACCTGTACGTCGGCGGCGCCGAGCACGCGGTGCTGCACCTGCTGTACGCCCGCTTCTGGCACAAGGTGCTGCACGACCTGGGCCACGTCTCCTCGGTCGAGCCGTTCCACAAGCTGTTCAACCAGGGCATGATCACCGCCGACGTCTACCGCGACGAGCGCGGCTTCCCGGTGCCCGCCGCCGAGATCGAGGAACGCGACGGCAAGTACTTCTGGCAGGGCCAGCCGGTCAGGCGCGAGGCCGGCAAGATGGGCAAGTCGCTGAAGAACGCGGTCGCCCCGGACGAGATCGCCGACGAGTACGGCGCCGACACGCTGCGCCTGTACGAGATGTCGATGGGCCCGCTGGACGTCTCCCGCCCGTGGGACACCCGCGCGGTGGTCGGCTCGTACCGCTTCCTGCAGCGGCTTTGGCGCAACATCGTCTCCGAGACCACCGGTGAGCTGGTGGTCACCGAGGAGGCGCCCGACGAGGCCACCCTGCGCGCGCTGCACAAGGCGATCGACGGGATCCGCGGCGACATGGCGGGTCTGCGCTTCAACACCGCCGTCGCCAAGGCGATCGAGCTGAACAACTTCCTGGTGAAGCGCGGCTCCACGCCCCGTGCGGTGGCCGAGCAGCTGGTGCTGCTGATCGCCCCGCTGGCCCCGCACATCGCCGAGGAGCTGTGGCGCAGGCTGGGCCACAACGGCTCGCTGGCGTACGTCGACTACCCGGTCGCCGACCCGGCCTACGTGGTGGACGAGACGGTCACCTGCGTGGTCCAGATCAAGGGCAAGGTCAAGGCCCGGCTGGAGGTCGCGCCGTCGATCTCCGACGCCGAGCTGGAGGCGCTGGCGCTGGCCGAGCCGGCCGTCGTCGCGGCGATCGGCGACGCTCCCGTGCGCAAGGTGATCGCGCGGGCGCCGAAGCTGGTGAACATCGTCACGGGCTGACGGGAGCCCTGCCGGGCGGCCTGCCCGTAGCGGCGGGCGGCCCGTCCCGCACAGTCGCCGGGTGGTCCTGCCCGCAGTCGCTGGGTGGCCCTCCCCGGAGCCCCGTTCGGGCTCCGGGGAGGGCCACCCTCGCTGCTTTCGGCGACGGCTCCGCCGATCCTTGCGCCGTTCCCTCCGGGGGCGGTGGCCGATGCCGTGGGGGATGTCCCTGAGGGTCCCCTGATCTCGGGCGGGATGTCCGGTTTTGCGAATCCCCGCAGCGGTGGGGACGGCTACCGTGGAAGACCTTGACGGGTGTGGAAGGTGGCTGGTGATGGACGCGATCGGTGTAGTGCTCGGCTTGGTCCTGCTCTTCACGGTGGCCGCGCTGGCCATGCTGGCGGTCGGGGCGGTGAAGGCGACCAAGCGGGTCGCGGCAAAGGTCGGTGAGCACGAGGCGAACGCCCGCCGCGCGGTCGAGAACGCCGCGCTGAAGGCGAAGACCTTCACCAAGCCCGGCCCCGTGGGCCGGATTTCGGCGGTCCGCCTCTCGCTGCGCACCTCGCTGGAGAGCACCCGCCAGGTGCTGGAAGCCGGCCTGTCGGAGGACGGCCAGCTCACCGAGGCGCTCCAGCTGCTGGCCCGGCTCGACTCGCACGCGGCCGAGCTGGACGGCGAGTTGAGGATCCTGGAGCGCGAGCCCGACCAGAGCCGGGTCACCGCCAAGCTGGCGGAACTGACCGAGCGGGCCGAGCGGATCACGCACTCCGCGGAGTCGATGCGCTGGGCCGCGCAGGACCGGATGCGCCGGTTCGCGGACGACGAGCTGGCCCGGCTGACCGAGGCATGCGAGGCCGAGGCGGGGTCGCTGCGGCACTGGGAGCCGACGGCCGCCTCCGCGGCTGCGGCGGATGCCGCCGGGAACGGGGCCGGGGCTTTCACGGCTTCCACTCAGGGGCAAGGGGCGGGGCGGTCTTCGGGGCAGGCGTCGTCCGGCGCGGAGCGGAAGGGGCTCGGCGCGGGGCGTCAGCCGGGTGCCGAGGACGTGCTCGGACTCGCCGCCGAACCGCTGGCCCGGCTTGCCGAGCGGCTGCGCAAGCCCTCGACCGGCAGCTCTTCGGCAGGCTGACCCGGCGGGACCGGCCCGAGGCGTCGGGCACGGCGAAGCGGCGTGCGGCTGCGCGGTCGATGCGCTGATGTGCCCGTCCGCGCCGGAGACCGAGGCGTCCAGGGCTCGGTGGGCGGCGACACGCACCCTGCCGCGCACGTCCGGCGCGAGCGCGTGGCAGCGGGACACGGACCGGCCGCAGACCTGGCCGGTCGTCCGCAGTCGGGAGTGCTGTCCGCCACAACTGTCTTCTGTGCCGGACGGGGAGTAACCTCCGGCTCATGCCCGACCGCCTCGCACTCGTCACCGACTCGACGGCCTATCTGCCGCAGGAAGCCATCGACCGGCACCGGATCGCGGTGGTCCCGTTGAGCGTCGCGGTGGGCGACGAGGTGCTCGCCGAGGGCGTGGAGATCTCCCCGAAGGAGGTTGCCGAGGCACTGCGCGCCAAGCGCAGGGTGACCACCTCCCGGCCCAGCCCGGAGACCTTCGCCGCCGCCTACCGTGCCGCGGCCGCCGAAGGCGCCTCCGGAGTCGTCTCGGTGCACATCTCGGGCGAGCTCTCCGGTACGTACGAGGCCGCGAGGCTCGCCGCCGGCGAGGCCGGGATTCCGGTCCGGGTCGTCGACAGCCGCCTGGTCGGCATGGCGCTCGGCCACACCGTGCTGACCGCCGCGCGGGCGGTGGAGGCGGGGCTCGGTCTTGACGAGGCGGTGGCCGCCGCCACCGCCCGCGCGGCGATGACCAGCAGTTTCTTCTACGTGGACACCCTCGAGCACCTTCGGCGCGGCGGCCGGATCGGCGCCGCACAGGCGCTGCTCGGCTCGGCGCTCGCGGTGAAGCCCCTGCTGCACCTGTCCGACGGCCGGATCGAGCCGCTGGAGAAGGTCCGGACCGCCTCCCGGGCGATCGCCAGGCTGGAGGAGCTCGCGGTCGACCGGGCGGGGGCGGCCGACGTGGACATCGCCGTGCACCACCTGGCGGCCGAGGAACGTGCGGAGCCGCTGGCCGAGCGCTTGCGGGAGCGGATCCCCGGGCTGAGAGACCTGTACGTGGGCGAGGTCGGCGCGGTGATCGGCGCGCATGTCGGGCCGGGGCTGCTCGCGGTGGTCGTCGCGCCGCGCTGAGGGGCCGACTGGGGAGCCGGTGTTCCGAGGTGCGCGGTACTGGGGGACCAGACCGGGAAGCAGGGACCACCGCGTGCTGGGTAATGCATCGCGGGTGTGTGGGTGTGCGTGGGTGCTCTGGCGTCCCAGGTTCCGGTATTTCGGCTGAAGACCACCCATCCGGGTGATAGGAGATATCCACAACCGCGAGTTGTCCACAGGAATCGGGCCGGGGCGGGGCGAAGCGTCGAACCGCTCGTACCGTCCTCGCCATGAGGACGTTGACACCGGGCGCCGCCCGCCGCCGCGACACGACCGAAGCCGTCCGGGACCGGGTGGCCAACCTGTTCCCGACCGACCAGCCGTCGCAGCGGCCGGTCCCGGACGGGCCGGCCGGCTCCCGGGGTACCCGGTGGACGGCTGCGCCATCTCGACCCGATTCCCCGTCGGGGGCTCCGGACGTCTCGCATGCGTCGGATTCCCCGGCCGTGCCGGACACCGTGGACACGCCGGATTTGTCGGAGGTCACGGACACCGCGGACGTTCCGGGCTCCTCGGAGGCGGGCGAGCTCTCCGAGCCAGATCAGCCGCCCGACACTCCACAACCTGAGGCCGCTTCGGCCGTCGGGCAGGTGCCGTTCCCCGGGGCCGTCCTGCCCGCACAGGACGCCGCATCGCTGCTGCGGTACTACGAGCGCCGCGCGGCCGGGCTGCCCGAGGCGCCACTCGGTGAGCGTGTCCGGTCGCCGTCCGGTGCGGATGAGACCGGTCGGAGGGCAGATGCCGCCGTCGGCGCCCCCGACCCCGCTGCCCTCGACCCTGTTGCTCGCCGCTCCGCTGTCCCCGAGCCCGCTGTCCCCGAGCCCGATGTCCGTGGCCTCGACATCGCCGACCGAGTACCGACCCCTGCCGCCCGGCTCCCGGCCCCGACCGATGCCGTCGACCGTCCAGCAGGGGCGCGGCGACGACGGGTACGGCTACCGAGCCTGCATTCCGGCCTGGCGCTCGATCGGCGGGCGGTTCTCGGGCTGACCGTGCTGCTCCTGCTCGCCGTGGGCTACGCCGTACAGCACTTCTGGCTCGGGCGACCGGAGGCGGTGGCGATCCCGACCACCGTGGTCACCCCGAGTCCTGCAGTCGCCGCGCCAGGGAGCGGCGGTGATCCGTCGGCCTCGTCGCCCCCGAGGCCGTCGGGCGCCGTGGTGGTCGTGGAGGTGACGGGGAAGGTCCAGCACCCCGGACTGCGCACACTGCCCAGCGGGTCCCGGGTCGCCGATGCGGTGAATGCCGCCGGCGGACCGCTGCCGGACACGGACACCTCCGGCGTCAACCTCGCCCGGCTGCTCACCGACGGCGAGCAGATCGTGGTCGGTGCGCCGGCCGACCAACCGCCCCCGGTCGCCGCCGCCGGGCCGCGCAGACCACTCAGCCTGAACCAGGCAACCGTCGAGCAACTCGACACACTCCCCGGAGTCGGTCCCACACTGGCCCAGCGAATCGTCACCTTCCGTCAGGAGCACGGCGGATTCCGGTCCCTGGAGCAGCTCCGGCAGGTCAGCGGTATCGGAGCCCGTAAGTTCAGCGACCTGCGTGCCCTGCTCACTCTCTGACGCTCTGTCAGTCGACACCTGCCGCCACCGCCTGCCGCCACCGCCCGCCCGTTTCGCCTGCAGCCGATGCCCGCAGAGCGGCTCCCACCCCGCCCGCACACCGACCGCCGACCGTCCGACGGAGGTGCACCGTGATCGCCCTGTCCGAGGCCGCGGCCCTGTACCGCTCGCCCGCAAACCGCGAACCCGCCGACCTCCGTCTCATCCTCCCGGCGCTCTCCGCCTGGGTGGCCGCCTTCACCGTTCTCGGTCTGGCGCCGGAACACCGATCGTGGTGCCCGCCCTTGGCCGTGCTCGCGGTGGCCGTTGCGCTGCTGCTCCTCGTGCGGCCCGTAGAGCGGCACCGGCGTATGTCCCTCCTCCTGGCCGCCACCATCCTCACCGCGACCGCTGCGACGGTCACCACCCTGCTGCACACCGCCGATCTCCATCGGGGTCCGCTGCCCGCCCTCGCCCGCTCGCAGGTCTCCGCCTCCGTCGGCAACCCCGACCCGGCCGATCCGTCCGGTGGCGCCGGCACCCCGAAGGCGGCGCCGTCACCGGAACTGACCGTCAGTCTCACCATCGCCGGAGACCCTGAGGTCCACACCTCGCACGCACGCGGCACCAGTCCGGGGCGGTCCCTGCTCACCGTGGCCGCCATCGTCGACAGCGTCACCCTTCCGCAGTCCGCGAACGCGGACGCTTCCGGAGCCGGTCCTTCGCCCAAGTCCTCGGCTGCCCGTCCGAGCCGAGGGCCGACCACGGCAGCGCCTGGGACGCCGATCGCGACACCGCCCGGGACGTCGGCTGAGAACTTGGCCGGGAACTCGGCCGGGAACTCGGCCGGGAACTCGGCCGGGACGGCGGCTGGCACTCCCCGCACAGTCCGGACCCGAACTCCGGTGACCGTCATGGTCCACGCCCAGGACGCCGACGCCTGGCACGACCTGCTCCCCTCCACCCGGCTGCGGACGGACGTACGGGTGCTTCCCGCCCGTGAGGGCGCGCAGACCGCAGCCGTCCTGCTGGCACGCGGCCAGCCCGAACTGCTCATCCCGCCGAGCCTGCCCCAGCGACTGGCCGGCCGGTTGCGGGCCGGCCTCCGTGCCGCCTGCGAGCACCTGCCCGCCGATGTCCGGGGGCTGCTGCCCGGACTGGTGGTCGGCGACACCTCCGGTCTTCCCGACGACCTGAACGAGGCGTTCCACGCCACGGACCTCAGCCACCTCACCGCCGTCAGCGGCGCGAACCTGATGATCGTGCTGACCGTCCTGGTCGGAGCCCCCGGCCACGCGGGCACATCCGGTCGCGGTGGGCTGGCCGGGCGCCTGGGCCTGCCGCTGCGCGTGACCGCCGTACTCGGTGCAGGGCTCACGCTGGCGTTCGTCACAGTCTGCCGACCGGATCCGAGCGTGCTCCGGGCTGCCGCCACCGGTCTGGTCGGGATGCTGGCCCTGGGCACCGGGCGGCCACGCCAGGCGCTTCCGGCACTGACCGCCGCCGTACTCGGGCTGATCCTCCTCGATCCCCACCTCGCCCGCTCGTACGGGTTCGTCCTGTCGGTGCTGGCCACCACCGGTCTGCTCACCCTTGGCCCGCGCTGGATGGCAGCACTGGTCGAACGGCGCTGGCCGCATCACCTGGCCAGCGCCGTCGCGGCCACGGCCGCCGCACAGGCGCTCTGTGCGCCGGTCACGATCCTGCTGGCACCCCGGGTCAGCCTGGCCGCGGTCCCCTGCAATCTGCTGGCCGAGCCCGCCGTCGCACCGACAACCCTGCTCGGGTTCGCCGCGCTGGTGGCCGACCCGGTCTCCCACCCCGCCGCGCGATTCCTGGCCGATCTGGCGGCCTTGCCCGTCGCCTGGCTGGCCGGCGTCGCGCGGACCGGCGCTGCGCTCCCGGGCGCCCAACTAGCCTGGCCCGGCGGCCCGTTCGGTGCCATCCTGCTCGCTCTGACAACGGTCGCCCTGGTCTGGGCAGCCCGTCCGTTCCTGATCCCCGCACGACCGACGGCCTCGTCCGCCGCCTCCGCAGTCGGTCGGGGCGGCGCCGTTTCTCCGTCGGTGGACACCCGTCGGAATCCGTTCGCCACCCGCCGGGTCAGAGCTGTCCTGACGCTGGTCCTGGGCCTGATCATGCTGGTCGTCCTGCTGCGGCCGCCCACGCTCACCAGGATCGCCACCGGCTGGCCGCCAAAGGGCTGGCAGCTCGTCATGTGCGACATCGGCCAAGGCGACATGACCGTGCTGCCCATCCGCTCGGCCGGTGGCGAGTCTCCCGACAGTGCGATCGTGGTGGACACCGGACCCGATCCGCACGCTGCCGATACCTGTCTGCGCGACCTCGGCATCACCAAGGTGCCGCTGCTGATTCTGAGTCACTTCCACGCCGACCACGCGGAGGGACTGCCGGGGGTCCTGCACGGTCGCCGGGTCGGGGCGCTCCAGGTCACCACGCTGGACACGCCGGCGGGGGAGTACGCCCGGGTGGTCGCCTGGGCGGCCGCGGCCGGCGTTCCGGTCGTGCGCGCCAAGCGCGGTGAACACCGTTTCGCCGGGCCCGAACTCTCCTGGGACGTGCTGTGGCCCGACAGTACGCTCGGGCCGGCCACTCCGGGCGCGAACAATGCCAGCGTCGCACTGCTGGCAGCGGTCGGGCCGTCCTCGGGTCCGCTGCGGATTGCCCTGCTGGGCGATCTGGAACCGCCGGCGCAGGCCGCTCTGCACGCCCGGCTGACGCCGCCCCGGGTCGACGTCCTCAAGGTGGCGCACCACGGTTCGGGCAACCAGGACTGGGACTTCACCGCGGCCCTGCATCCCCACCTGGCTCTCATCTCCTGCGGGAGCGACAACCCTTACGGGCACCCGGCGGCCCAGACCGTCTCCAGGCTGCGCGCCCTCGGAGCAACGGTGATGCGCACCGACCAGGTCGGCGATATCGCGATCCTGGGTACCCCGTCCGCGCTCAGCGTCGCTACCCATCCCCGCCATCCGGAGTCGCCCGCCCGAGCTCCGCCGCTCGTCGGCGTCGCGGGGAAGGGCTCCTGCCGGACCGGCTGTCGCTGAGCCCGATTCCTGCCGCACCGGGCCATCGCTATAGACGAAGGCCCTCGCTCATACCGGGCAATCGCCGTACCGGACCCCCGCCTTCACCGGGCTCTCGTCGAACCGGGCTCTCCGTGCCAGGTGGTGGCGCCGTGCCGGAGGCTCTCCACCTCGGCACAGCGCCCGTCGGATTCGGTCACGGTGCACTCGGACCCACAACGCGGCCAGCTTCGCGGCGCGTTGGCGAGTCCGGCCTCCAGCAGGTCCGCTTCGCGGTCCCCAGGTGTCAGCCTTCCTCGCGCCAGCCGTCCTGGTCGGCGGCGAGGGTGTCCAGCGCGGCCAGCAGCTCAGGGGTCCAGCCGGTCTCCTCCGGCGGGTCCACGACGACCAGCCACTGGGCGTCCTCGGCATCGTCCTCGCCGGCCAGCGAGTCGCGGACGACTTCGAGTTCGCCCAGGTCGGGCCAGCGCGCGGAGAGCTCCTCGGCCACCTCGTCGGCGGCGTCACGGTCGGGAAGAACGAGGAGTTGACGAGTGAAGTTCGTTGTCACCGCACCATTGTGCAGATCCTGCCGTCCACTGGGGAGAGCGGGTCCGGCCGTTGTTGTCGGCGCAGCGTGCGATGCTGGTAGGCGATGGCCAGGAAGAGTGCACCCGACGACCTGCTCGCCCCGCTGACCCTCGCGGTCGGACAGGAGGAGCTGCTGCTCGACCGTGCGGTGGCCCAGGTGGTGGCCGCTGCGAAGGCGGCCGATCCGGACACCGATGTGCGCGATCTGGCTCCCGGCACCCTCCAGCCCGGCGGGCTGGCCGAGTTGACCACGCCGTCGCTCTTCGCCGAGCGGAAGGTCATCGTGATCCGCGCCGCGCAGGATCTCTCCGCCGAGTCGGTGAAGGAGGTCAAGGCCTACCTCGAAGCGCCCGCCGACGAGGTGATCATGGTGCTGGTGCACGCCGGTGGCGCGAAGGGCAAGGGCCTGCTGGACGCAGGCCGCAAGGCGGGCGGGCGCGAGGTGCAGTGCGCCAAGCTGACCAAGTCCGGTGACAAGCTGGCCTTCATCCGTAACGAGTTCCGCACGCTGGGCCGTTCCGCGACGCCGGAGGCATGCCAGGCCCTGCTGGACTCGCTCGGTAGCGATCTGCGCGAACTGGCCGCCGCGTGCAGCCAGCTCACCGCTGACGTCGAGGGCACCATCGACGAGACGGTGGTGGCCCGTTACTACAGCGGCCGGGCCGAGGCGACGGGCTTCGAGGTGGCCGATCTCGCGGTCACCGGACGGGCGGCGGAGGCACTGGAGCGGCTGCGCTGGGCACTGGCGGTCGGCCAGCCCCCCACCGGGATCACCTACGCCCTCGCCTCGGGTGTCCGCAGCATCGGCCGGCTGGCGACGACCGGCCGGAACATGCGCCCGGCGGATCTGGCCCGCGAGTTGGGCATGCCGCCGTGGAAGGTCGAGCGGGTCCGCCAGCAGATGCGTGGCTGGACGGGGGACTCGGTGGCCGCCGCTCTGACGGCGATCGCCAAGGCGGACGCCGCGGTCAAGGGCGGCTCGGACGACCCCGCGTACGCGCTGGAGCGAGCCGTGGTCGCCGTGGCCCGCGCCGCCCGCTCGGGCGCGCGCCCGTACTGACCGGCTGCCCGTACTGACCGGTTCCCCGCCCGGCCGGCAGCAGGCAGCCGGTTCCCCGCCCGGCCGGCAGCAGGCAGCCGGTTCCTGAGCCGGCAGCCCGGCGATGCCGTCAGACTCCGAAGGCTCCGCCGATGGCCGTGAGCACGTCCCGGCTGTCCATCACCAGCGCCTGCCGGAGGGTCTCCGGGTCCGGCGGGCTGCTCTTGCCCACCTGGTACGACCCCGACCAGCTCAGGTAGTACGTCAGGGCGCCGTCCCGCACGTACAGCACCTGGGTGAGGTAGTGCCAGGAGTGGTCCGCGCTGCTGGGATCGTCCAGGTAGCCGACGTACGCCTCCTGGCCGAGGCCGTGGACCGGGGTGATCCGGTACCGGCGCTGCCTCAGGCTGGCTCGCTGGGCCGCGAACTCCGGGCGTGGGTCGACCGCCTTGTGCAGCTGCGCTTCCAGGTAGAGCGAGGAGTACTCGCTGTCGCCGTCGGCTCTCTTCCGGTACTGGCTGCAGTACATGTCGTCGAGCGTCGAGTGCCGGGTCGAGTAGTGGTACGGGACGCCGGACTGGGCGGGGTAGAGCTGGGTGAAGCGACTCAGCCGTGCGGCGCCGCAGAGGTCGTTCACCACCCGGTAGCCACCCGGGCTCAGCGGACCGCCGATGGTGACCAGGGTCGGAACGGTGATCACCGCCGCCGCCCACACCGCCGAGGCGGCCAGTGCGCCCGCCACGCCCCACCACAGCCCCCGGCGTGAGCTCCGCCCGACGGGCGCCGGCAGGGCCGCGGCCGACGGCGGGAAGTGCGGTGGCGAGGGCGGTCCGTAGGCGGCCGCCGGTCCGGGGTAGCCGTAGCCGTACCCGGGCCCGGCGTCGGTCGGCGATGACATCTGATGCGCCCCCCAGAGGGTGTGCTGCGTGGTCAGTCCACCGAACGATATCGGTAGTCGACTGATTGCGCAGAGTCACCAAACTGGGCCTCGGGACGCCGAAAGGCGCCGCGGCCGCCCCGGGAAGGGGCTGGGCGTGACGCCTTTCGGTTCTGTTGTGTACCGCACCCGCGTGGCGAACGCAGGCCGCGTGCGGTACGGAGTCATGCGCCTCGGTGCACCGGGTAGAGGGCCGGTCGCGAGTCGAGGAGGATGGTCGGACGGGAGGCGGGTAGAGGGCCGCGGAGTCCATGCCGACCGGTCCGGGCGAGGCCCGGGGGTGAATCAGGCGGCGGTGTTGACGCGCTTGGTGATCGCCGACTTCTTGTTGGCGGCCTGGTTCTTGTGGATGATGCCCTTGCTGGCGGCCTTGTCGAGAGCCTTGGAGGCGGCGCGAGCCAGCTCGACGGCCTTCTCGGTCTCGCCGGCGGCGGCGGCCTCGCGGGCCTTGCGCAGGGCGGTCTTCAGCGAGGACTTGACGGCCTTGTTGCGCAGGCGCGCCTTCTCGTTGGTCTTGTTGCGCTTGATCTGGGACTTGATGTTCGCCACGAAGGAGCCTCAGTCTGTGATGTCGGTCTACGGGTGCACACCCGGTGCTCCTCGACCCGCTGAGAGGGCATGCCGAGGCCAGGTGCAGCGCCCCACGCTACCAGGGGCCCCTGCAACGGCCCAAACCGGCCACTTCGTCCGTGTGACGATCCGCGGACGGGAACGGTGAGCAGCGGCTTCCCGTACCGCTCGTCGTACTGCTGGACCTCGGCGGCCCCGGGGGACGATTCGGGGTGGCTTCGGGGCGGCGGTGCCCGCCACCCCGGGTACTCCGGTGGGTTCCGGAGCCGTCCGTGCGGTCGGCCGGCGTCCGCCGGGCGACCCGGAGGAGACGGCGCGAGCCCCCCGTCCAGGCGGCGTCTTGCCCGGGCACCGTCGCAGCTGAGGCGAGAAGTGGCCCCGCTGGGTTGCAATCAGTGGTCTGGCCTGGGTAAACGCCACGACGAGCGCCTGTCCGTAGTCGGGCGGGACATCGAGTGGGGTGCGTTCCACGGGCCTGGCCGCCGGGCTTTTCCCGGGGCCGGTGGGAGGGGAAGGCGATTGGGCAAGAGCTGAACCGCGCACAGGTCCGCCGTCGTGGGAAGATGGATGGAACCATTTCGATCGGACGAGACCGTCCGGTCCCCGGGAAGCCGGTCAGCGATGACCCGGACGCCCCGGCCCCCGGACCAACGGAGAATCGGACCAAGGTGCCCGCGACCCCCAGCAATGTGCCAGAGCCCAGCCGCACCGACCCGGCGGTGATCCGCAACTTCTGCATCATCGCCCACATCGACCACGGCAAGTCCACGCTCGCCGACCGGATGCTGCAGATCACCGGTGTGGTGGACCCGCGCCAGATGCGTGCCCAGTACCTCGACCGGATGGACATCGAGCGCGAGCGCGGCATCACCATCAAGTCGCAGGCGGTGCGCCTGCCGTGGGCACCGCGGACCGGCGAGAACGCGGGCACCACGCACATCCTGAACATGATCGACACCCCGGGCCACGTGGACTTCACGTACGAGGTGTCCCGCTCCCTGGCGGCTTGCGAGGGCACCATCCTGGTGGTCGACGCGGCCCAGGGCATCGAGGCGCAGACCCTCGCCAACCTGTACCTGGCGCTGGAGAACGACCTCACGATCATCCCGGTGCTGAACAAGATCGACCTGCCGGCCGCCCAGCCCGAGAAGTACGCGGCGGAGATCGCGCACATCATCGGCTGCGACCCGTCGGACGTGCTCAAGGTCTCCGCGAAGACCGGTCTGGGCGTCGAGGACCTGCTCGACCACATCGTCGACAACATCCCGGCCCCGGTCGGCGTCGCGGACGCCCCGGCCCGCGCGATGATCTTCGACTCGGTCTACGACTCCTACCGCGGCGTGGTCACCTACGTCCGTGTGGTGGACGGCCAGCTGACCAAGCGCGAGCGGATCGCGATGATGTCGACCGGCGCCACCCACGAGCTGCTGGAGATCGGCGTCATCTCGCCCGAGCCGAAGGTCGCCGACGGCCTCGGAGTCGGCGAGGTGGGCTACATCATCACCGGTGTGAAGGACGTCCGGCAGTCCAAGGTCGGTGACACGATCACCTCGATGCACAAGGGCGCCACGGAGCCGCTGGGCGGCTACAAGGACCCGCGTCCGATGGTGTTCTCCGGTCTCTACCCGCTGGACGGCTCCGACTACCCGCTGCTGCGCGACGCACTGGACAAGCTGCGCCTGAACGACGCCGCGCTGGTCTACGAGCCGGAGACCTCGGTCGCGCTCGGCTTCGGCTACCGCTGCGGCTTCCTCGGCCTGCTGCACCTGGAGATCATCCGGGAGCGCCTGGAGCGCGAGTTCAACCTCGACCTGATCTCCACCGCGCCCAACGTGATCTACCGGGTGGTCATGGAGGACGGCAGCGAGCACACCGTCACCAATCCGAGCGAGTTCCCCACCGGCAAGATCGCCGAGGTCTTCGAGCCGGTCGTGCGCGGCACCATCCTGGCGCCGAACGAGTTCGTCGGCGCGATCATGGAGCTCTGCCAGTCCCGCCGCGGTTCCCTCCAGGGCATGGACTACCTCTCCGAGGACCGGGTCGAGTTGCGCTACACCCTGCCGCTCGCCGAGATCGTGTTCGACTTCTTCGACCAGCTGAAGTCCAAGACCCGTGGTTACGCCTCGCTCGACTACGAGCCCGTCGGCGAGCAGAGCGCCAACCTGGTCAAGGTCGACATCCTGCTGCACGGTGACGCGGTGGACGCCTTCTCCGCGATCGTGCACAAGGACAAGGCGTACAGCTACGGCGTGATGATGGCCGGGAAGCTGCAGAAGCTGATCCCCCGCCAGCAGTTCGAGGTGCCGATCCAGGCCGCCATCGGCTCGCGGGTCATCGCCCGTGAGACGGTCCGCGCGATCCGCAAGGACGTCCTCGCCAAGTGCTACGGCGGTGACATCTCCCGTAAGCGGAAGCTGCTGGAGAAGCAGAAGGAAGGCAAGAAGCGGATGAAGATGGTGGGCCGGGTGGAGGTCCCGCAGGAGGCCTTCATCGCCGCGCTGTCGACGGACGCGGACGCCCCGAAGGAGAAGAAGTAGCACCGACGTTGAAGGGGCCCGGGGAACCGGGCCCCTTCGGCGTTCTACGCAGGTCCGGCACCACGTACCCGACGATGTACGCCTTGGTCAGCTGACCGAGTGCGCCGGTCAGGACGGTCCGGCGGATCGAGTCGTCGGCCGGACGAACTGGACCAGGCCGTTCCGGCGGCCCAGGCTCAGGCACTGCAGGACGAAGCCGAACCGGAACGGCTCGGCCGTTCGCCCGCTCAGCAGCCGACCCAGGTACTTGCCCATCGGCAGCGCGGTCACGCAGCCCCCCGAAGCCTTCCGGTCCCGGTGTCGGCGGGCCGTGGCTGGCGGGCCTCAGTCGGCGGGCTGCAGCCGGGTCAGCTTCTCCGGGTTGACCACGACGTACGCCTCGGTGATCCGGCCGCCGGCCACGGTGAAGGTGACCACACCGCCGACCGTGCCGGGAGAGGAGTACAAGACCAGGCCCAGCTCGCCGTTGACCTGGGCGAAGGTGAAGGACACCTCGGGGGTGAACCACTTGGCGACCACCCCGGCGACCAGTCGGGAGACCCGGTCGGCGCCGACGATCGGCTGGACGCCCGCCCGGACGACGCCGCCGCCGTCGGAGTGCCAGACCACGTCGGGGTCGAGGACCGCGAGCAGCGCCTGGATGTCGCCGCCGGCGGTCGCGGCGGCGAAGGCGTGTACCGCCTGCCGGTGTTCGGCGGCGTCGACCCGGCCGCGGCCCGCGCGGCCCTGGCCGGCCTTGATCCGGCGGCGGGCCCGGGAGGCCAACTGGCGGGTGGCGTCGGGTGTGCGGTCCAGGGAGGCCGCGATCTCGTCGAAGCCGATCGCGAACACGTCGTGCAGGACGAAGGCGGCGCGTTCGGCGGGAGTGAGCTGCTCCATCACGGCGAGCAGGGCGAAGGAGACCTCCTCGCCGAGCTCGGCGAGCCGGTCGGGGGTGCGGTCGTCGGTGATCACGGGCTCGGGCAGCCACTCACCGTAGTACGCCTCGCGGCGTGCCCGGGCCGAGCCCAACTGGTCGTAGCAGAGTCGGGTGACGACGGTGGTCAGGTACGCGCGCGGGTCGGCGACCCGGGGCCGGTCCACCGCCTGCCAGCGCAACCAGGCCTCCTGGAGGATGTCCTCGGCGTCCGTGATCGAGCCGAGCAACCGGTAGGCGACCGAGCCCAGATAGCGGCGGTTGGCCTCGAACGCGTCCGGAACGGCCGCTGAGCCTTCGTCACTCACCCGGACACCGTAGCGTGCCGCGGGCGCCTTCCACCGGTTGGGTCGTCGGGTACGGGGCTCCCCGGAACAGCCGTGCGGCGCCGGGGGCTTGGCGAGCCCGCCCGGCAACCCGCAGACGCGGGTGCGGGGTTGCGTGCACGGGTCCGGAGCGAGCCACCGGGCCTGGCACCCGGGTGCTTCAGGGGCCGGCGGTGGTCATGAGGTTGCGGAGCAGGTCGTTGAGGGCGGCAGTCTGGGCGGGGGAGAGGCTGCGGAGAGCCTCCTGCTGGACGGCGAGGCCGGCGGCGACGGCACGGTCGACCACGTCGATACCGGTGTCGGTGAGGGTGACCCGCAGGGCGCGCCGGTCGTTCGGGTCGGGCGAGCGGGTGATCAGACCGGCCCGCTCCAGCTTGTCGAGCCGGCCGGTCATGCCGCCGCTGGTGAGCATCAGGGTGGCGCTGAGCTCGCGCGGCGGGAGCGTGTACGGCGCGCCGGAGCGGCGCAGTGTGGCGACCACGTCGAACTCGCCGAGGCCGATGCCGAAGGGCGCGTAGGCGGCCTCCATCCGGTCGCTCATCGCGCGGGAGATCCGGTAGATCCGGCCGAACGCGGCCATCGCAGTGGTCTCCAGGTCCGGCCGGACCTGGGCCCACTGGGCGGTGATGGCGTCCACGGCGTCCGGGGCCGTGCGACTCCCGGTGGTCTCTGGGCGGTTCATGGGATCAAGTCTGGCACGGTCGCTTGAGGAAAAGAAGCTTGACGTTAATTAGCTTAGTGCTAAGTTACTTCCATGCTTCCTGATACGACCCGGGCGATCGCACTCACGGCCCTCGCCCCGCTCTCCTGGGGCTCCACCTACTTCGTCACCTCCCAGTACCTCCCCGCCGACCGGCCGTTCCTGGCGGCCACCCTGCGGGCGCTGCCGGCCGGACTGGTGCTGCTGGCCGCGGGGCGGAGACTGCCGCGCGGCGACTGGTGGTGGCGGGCGGCGGTGCTGGGGGCGCTCAACATCGGGGTGTTCTTCGCGCTGCTCTTCATCGCGGCCTACCGCCTGCCGGGCGGGGTCGCAGCGGTGCTCGGTTCGGTGCAGCCGCTGGTGGCGGCCGGGCTCGCGGTGCTGCTGCTGGGTGATCGGCCAGGGCGTCGGGCGGTGCTGGCCGGGGTGGCCGGGGTGTTCGGCGTCGCGCTGGTGGTGCTGCGTTCGAACGCCAGGCTGGACACCATCGGCATCCTGGCCGGTCTCGGCGGTGCCGCCTGCATGGCGGCCGGGACGGTGCTGACCAAGCGCTGGGGACGTCCCGAAGGGGTGGGCCCGTTGGTGCTGACCGGCTGGCAGCTGACCGCCGGCGGGCTGATGCTGCTCCCGGTCGCCCTGCTGGCCGAAGGCGCGCCGCCGGCGCTGACCGGTACCAACCTGCTCGGCTACGGCTACCTCGCCGTGCTCAACACCGCCCTCGCCTACTGGCTCTGGTTCCGCGGCATCGGCCGGCTGCCCGCCACCTCGGTGGCGTTCCTCGGGCTGCTGAGCCCGCTCTCCGCCGCGGCGATCGGCTGGATCGCCCTCGGTCAGGCGCTGACGGCGATCCAACTGCTCGGGATGGCCATCGCGTTCGGCAGCACCCTGCTCGGTCAGCGCCGAGGCCCGAAACGGCGCACGGAGCAGGGCCTGGGCCGGAGCACGGAGCAGGGCGCGGAGCTGGGCCCGAGGGGCGCTCGGGAGCGCAGTGAGGGGGAGCCGCAGCTCCCCCTCACCTCACCGGACGCCACGCGGGGCCGTCAGTCCACCTCGGCGACCGCCTGAGCGAACTGGGCCTGGTAGAGCCGTGCGTAGGCTCCCTCGGCGGCGATCAGCTCGTTGTGGGAGCCCTGCTCCACGATCGAACCGTTCTCCATGACCAGGATCACGTCGGCGTCCCGGATGGTGGAGAGGCGGTGGGCGATCACGAAGCTGGTCCGCCCGCTGCGCAGCCGGGCCATGGCCCGCTGGATCAGCACCTCGGTCCGGGTGTCCACCGAGCTGGTGGCCTCGTCCAGCACCAGGATGCTGGGCTGGGCGAGGAAGGCCCGGGCGATGGTGATCAGCTGCTTCTCACCGGCGCTGACACCGGTGCCCTCGTCGTCGATGACGGTGTCGTAGCCATCGGGCAGGGTGCGCACGAAGCGGTCCACGTGGGCCGCCTTGGCGGCCTCGATCACCTGCTCGCGGGTGGCGCCGGTGGAGCCGTACGCGATGTTCTCCGCGATGGTGCCGCCGAACAGCCAGGTGTCCTGGAGCACCATGCCGATGCCCGAGCGCAGTTCCTCGCGGGACATCGCGGCGATGTCCACCCCGTCCAGGGTGATCCGGCCGCCGCTGACCTCGTAGAACCGCATCAGCAGGTTGACCATGGTGGTCTTGCCGGCGCCGGTCGGTCCGACGATGGCCACCGTGTGGCCGGGTTCGACCTTGAGCGAGAGGCCCTCGATCAGCGGCTTCTCCGGGTCGTACCGGAACGAGACGTCCTCGAAGGAGACCCGGCCGCGCAACTCGGCGGGACGCTCCGGCATGGCGGGCTCGGGGGTCTGCTCGGGGGCGTCCAGCAACTCGAAGACCCGCTCCGCCGAGGCGACCCCGGACTGCACCAGGTTGGCCATCGAGGCGACCTGGGTGAGCGGCTGGCTGAACTGCCGGGAGTACTGGATGAAGGCCTGCACGTCGCCGATGGTCAGCGCGCCGCTGGCCACCCGCAGACCGCCGACCACCGCGACCGCCACGTAGTTGAGGTTGCCGATCAGCATCATCGAGGGCTGGATGATGCCGGAGATGAACTGGGCCTTGAAGCTGGAGGCGTAGAGCGCTTCGTTCTCCTGCTGGAAGATCTCGGCGGCCTCCTTCTGGCGGCCGAAGACCTTGACCAGCGTGTGGCCGGTGTACATCTCCTCGATGTGCGCGTTCAGCGTGCCGGTGGTCCTCCACTGGGCGATGAACTGCGGCTGCGCCTTCTTGCCGACCTTCGCGGCGACTATGACCGAGAGCGGCACCGAGACCAGTGCGACCAGGGCGAGCAGCGGCGAGATCCAGAACATCATCGCCAGTACGCCGACGATGCTGAGCAGCGAGTTCACCACCTGGCCCATGGTCTGCTGCATGGACTGGCCGATGTTGTCGATGTCGTTGGTGACCCGGCTGAGCACCTCGCCGCGCGGTTGCTTGTCGAAGTAGCTCAGCGGCAGCCGGGCGATCTTCGCCTCGACGGACTCGCGCAGCCGGAAGACCGTGTTGTTGATGGCGCGGGCGGCGAGTCTGCCCTGGACGACGCCGAAGCACGCGGAGGCCAGGTAGATCGCCAGCACCCAGAGCAGCACGGTGCCGATGGCGTTGAAGTCCATGCCCTGACCGGGGGTGAAGTCCACCCCGGCGAGCATGTCGGCGATGCCGCCCTTGCCCTGGTGGCGCAGGCCCTCGATCACCTGGTCGCGGGTCAGGTCGGCTCGGAGTCCGCGGCCGACCACCCCGGCGAAGATCAGGTCGGTGGCGTGGCCGAGCACCTTCGGCCCGACCACGGCGCAGCCGACGCTGAGCACGCCGAGGGTGAGGACGGCGCCCACGGTGGTCCGCTCGGGGCGCAGCAGGTTGAGCACCCGCTTGCTGGAGCCCTTGAAGTCCAACGACTTCTCCTGGCCCTGGCCGCCCATGAACCGGCCGGGTCCGGCCGGTCCACGCCGGGCGGCCGCATCCTGGGAGCTGGAGTTGCGGCCGTCCTGCCGGGATGTGGTCGGGCTGGTCACGCCGCCTCCTGCTCGGTGAGCTGGGAGAGCACGATCTCCCGGTACGTCGGGTTGTCGGCCATCAGTTCCTGGTGGGTGCCGCTGCCGACCACGGCGCCCTCGTCGAGCACGATGATGCGGTCGGCGTCCCGGATGGTGCTGACCCGCTGCGCGACGATCACCACGGCCGCGCCCGCGGTCTCCTTGGAGAGCGCCCTGCGCAGCTTGGCGTCGGTCGCGTAGTCGAGGGCGGAGAAGGAGTCGTCGAAGAGGTAGATCCGCGGGCGGCGGACCAGGGCGCGGGCGATGGCCAGGCGCTGGCGCTGGCCGCCGGAGACGTTGCCGCCGCCCTGGGCGATCGGGGCGTCCAGGCCCTCCGGCAGCTTCTCGACGAAGTCCTTGGCCTGCGCGATCTCCAGCGCCTGCCAGAGCTCCTCGTCGGTGGCGTCGGGGCGGCCGTAGCGGAGGTTGCTGGCGATCGTGCCGGAGAACAGGTACGGCTTCTGCGGGACCAGGCCGACGGTCTCGGCGAGCAGTGTGGGGGAGAGCTCGCGCACGTCGACACCGTCCACCAGCACCCGGCCGTCGGTCGCGTCGAAGAGCCGGGGGATCAGGCCGAGCAGGGTGGACTTGCCGCTGCCGGTGGAGCCGATCACGGCGGTGGTCTCGCCGGGCCGGGCCACGAGGTCGATGCCGCGCAGCACCGAGGCCTCGGCACCGGGGTAGCGGAAGTCGACGCCGCGCAGTTCCAGGTGGCCCTGGCGCGTCAACTCGGTGACCGGGGCGGTGGGCGGCACCACGCTGGTCTCGCTGCCCATGACCTCCTCGATCCGCTCGGCGCAGACCTCGGCGCGGGGCACCATCATGAACATGAAGGTGGCCATCATCACGCTCATCAGGATCTGCATCAGGTAGGAGAGGAAGGCGGTCAGCGCGCCGACCTGCATCGCGCCGCTGTCGATGCGGTGGCCGCCGAACCACATCACCGCGACGCTGGAGACGTTCACGACCAGCATCACGCTGGGGAACATGAAGGACATCAGCCGGCCGGTGCGCAGCGAGACCTCGGTCAGCTCGGTGTTGGCTCCGGCGAACCGATCCTGCTCGTGGCCGTCCTTGACGAAGGCCCGGATGACCCGGATACCGGTGATCTGCTCGCGCAGGATCCGGTTGACCCCGTCGATCCGGGTCTGCATGGTGCGGAACTGCGGGCGCATCCGGCGCACCAGCAGGGAGACCAGGATGCCCAGGGTGGGGACCGCGACCAGCAGCAGGCCGGAGAGCGGCACGTCCTGGTTGAGCGCCATGATGATGCCGCCGAAGCACATGATCGGTGCGGCCACCATGAGCGTGAAGCCCATCAGGACCAGCATCTGGACCTGCTGGACGTCGTTGGTGGTCCGGGTGATCAGTGAGGGGGCGCCGAAGTGGCCCATCTCCCGGGCGGAGAAGCTCTGCACCCGGTCGAAGACGGCGGCCCTGATGTCCCGCCCCACCGCCATCGCGGTGCGCGCCCCGAAGTACACGGCGCCGATCGAGCAGACTGCCTGGGCCAGGGTGATGGCTATCATCACACCGCCGGTCCGCAGGATGTAACCGGTGTCGCCCTTCACCACCCCGCTGTCGATGATGTCGGCGTTGAGCGTCGGCAGGTAGAGCGCGGCGATGGTTGCGATGAGCTGGAGCAGGATCAGCAGTGAGATCGGTTTGGAATAGCGGCCCAGATGGGCACGCAGGAGTTTGATCAGCACCTGGACACTCTCGTGGTCGGATTCGGGGTTCGCACCCTATTTTCAGCTCTTCCACAGATGGTTGCGGCAGTTTGACCGCTCGGGGTCGGGCGGATTTCGTGTGTGTGCCCTCGGCACCGGTCCGGTGCGGCTGCACCGCAGGTCCGTCGACGTGCCGGCCTGCAGAACCCTCTTACGCAACGGCGCGGTTGGCCCTAGGCTGCATATGGCCCTCTTGTTACCGGCAAGTTAATAAGGCGGGCCGGTCGGCCTGCCCCCACAGCCACCGCCCTCACCCCCGACCACCCGCCCCCGGAGGTCATCGTTGACTACCGCGCACACCATGATCGAGCGGCGTCCGCCCTCGGTGGCCCACCTCTTCCTGGACCGGGTCGCCGCCACGCCCGACGCCGAGGCGTACCGGTTCCCGGCGCCCGTGGACGAGCACGCGGCGGACGGTGCTCCCGGCGCCGAGCAGTGGCGCTCGCTGACCTGGGCGCAGACCGCCGAGCGGGTCAAGGCGGTGGCGGCGGGCTTGATGACGATCGGCGTCGAGCCCGAGGACCGGGTCGCTCTCGCCTCCTCCACCAGGGTTGAGTGGATCATCGCCGACCTCGGCAACATGTGCGCGGGCGCCGCGACCACCACGGTCTACCCCAGCACCAACGCCGAGGAGACCGCCTTCATCCTGGCCAACTCCGCCAGCCAGGTGCTGTTCGCCGAGAACGCCGCCCAGCTCGCCAAGGCCGTCGCCCAGCGTGACCAGCTGCCCGAGCTGCGGACCGTGATCCTCTTCGACGGCACCGCCGAGCCCCCCGAGGCCGCGGACCTGGAGGTGCTGACCCTGGCCGAGCTGGAGCAGCGCGGCGCCGAGTACCTCGCCGAGCACCCCGACGCGATCAAAGCGGCGGTCGACGCGCTCGACAAGGAGCAGCTGGCCACCCTGATCTACACCTCCGGCACCACCGGCCGCCCCAAGGGCGTGCGCCTGGTGCACGACTGCTGGGCGTACGAGGGCGTGGCCCAGCAGCAGAGCGGGCTGCTGCGCTCCGACGACGTGCAGTTCATGTGGCTGCCGCTGTCGCACGTCTTCGGCAAGACCCTGATCTCCGGCCAGATCGCCACCGGCCATGTGATGGCCGTGGACGGCCGGGTGGACCGGATCATCCACAACCTGCCGGTGATCCGGCCGACCCTGATGGCCTCCGCGCCGCGCATCTTCGAGAAGGTCTACAACGGCATCGCCGGGAAGGCCAGGGCGGAGGGCGGCGCCAAGTACAAGATCTTCCTGTGGGCGGCCAAGGTCGCCCGTGACTACGCCAGGACCGCTCAGGCCAACCGCATCGCCACGGGCCGGGACAGCGCGCCCTTCGCGCTGACCCTCCAGCACGCCCTCGCCGACAAGCTGGTCTACGCCAAGATCCGGGCCGCCTTCGGCGGGCGGCTGCGCGGCTCGGTCTCCGGCAGCGCGGCGCTGGCCCCCGAGATCGGGTACTTCTTCAAGGGCGCGGGCGTGCCGATCCTGGAGGGCTACGGCCTGAGCGAGACCAGCGCGGGCTCCACCGTCAACCGTGCCGAGGACTACCGGATCGGCACCGTCGGCCTGCCGCTGCCCGGCACCGAGGTCCGGATCGCCGAGGACGGCGAGATCCTGCTGCGCGGCCCCGGCGTCATGCGCGGCTACCACAACCTGCCCGAGCAGACCGAGGAGGTGCTGGAGCCGGACGGCTGGTTCCACACCGGCGACATCGGCGAACTGGTCGAGGACGGCTACCTGCGGATCACCGACCGCAAGAAGGACGTCTTCAAGACCTCCGGCGGCAAGTACGTCGCACCCACCGAGATCGAGGGCAAGTTCAAGGCGCTCTGCCCGTTCGTCAGCAACATCCTGGTGATCGGCAACGGCCGCAACTTCTGCTCCGCGCTGATCGCCCTGGACGAGGGCGTGATCATGCCCTGGGCGAGCGAACGCGGCCTCGGCGGCCGCAGCTACGCCGAGGTGGTCGCCACCCCCGAGGTCAGGGAGCTGGTGGACGGCTACGTCCGCAAGGTCAACGCCGAGCTCCAGCGCTGGCAGACGATCAAGAAGTTCTCGCTGCTCCCGCGCGACCTGGACGTCGAGCACGGCGAACTGACCCCGAGCCTCAAGATCAAGCGCCCGGTGGTCGAGCGGACCTACTCGGACGCGGTCGCCGAGATGTACGCGGGCGCCAACGAGGCGTGACGGCGGGTACGGCCCGAACAGATCACTCGGGCCGTACGGGACAATGGGTGCATGCCCTCCGCACTTCCCGACGGCGAACCGGTGCCGTCCGACGGTTCCCTGCCCGACCACGCCCTGGCCGGGCTGGGCACGCGGCCGTTCGGTTTCTACGTGCACGTGCCGTACTGCGCCACCCGCTGCGGCTACTGCGACTTCAACACCTACACCGCCACCGAGCTGCGCTCCTCGGGAGCGGTCGCCTCGCAGGAGACGTACGCCGACAACCTGATCGCGGAGATCAGGCTCGCCCGGCGGGTGCTGGGCTCCGCCGACCTGCCGGTGCGGACGGTGTTCCTGGGCGGCGGTACGCCGACCCTGCTGCCCGCTCGGGACCTGGTGCGGATGCTGGCGGCGATCCGGGACGAGTTCGGGCTGGCTGCCGACGCCGAGGTGACCACGGAGGCCAATCCGGAGTCGGTGGACCCGGCGTACCTGTGCGAGCTGCGCGAGGGCGGCTACAACCGGATCTCCTTCGGAATGCAGAGCGCCCGTCCGCACGTGCTCTCCCTGCTGGACCGGCACCACACCCCGGGCCGGCCCGAGGCGTGCGTGGCCGAGGCACGGGCCGAGGGCTTCGAGCACGTCAACCTCGACCTGATCTACGGCACCCCGGGTGAGTCCGACGACGACTGGCGGGCCTCGCTGGACGCCGCGATCGGCGCCGGGCCCGACCACATCTCCGCGTACTCACTGATCGTCGAGGAGGGCACCAAGCTGGCCGCCCGGATCAAGCGCGGCGAACTGCCCATGGTGGACGACGACGTGCACGCCGACCGCTACCTGATCGCCGAGGAGGCGCTCAGCGCCGCCGGGTACTCCTGGTACGAGGTCTCCAACTGGGTCACCACCGAGGCCGGGCGGTGCCGCCACAACGAGCTCTACTGGACCGGCGCCGACTGGTGGGGCGCGGGCCCCGGCGCGCACAGCCACGTCGGCGGCGTCCGCTGGTGGAACCGCAAGCACCCCGCCGCGTACGCCCAGGCGCTCGCGGAACGGCGAACCCCCGCGCAGGGGCGGGAGGTACTGCCGGAGGAGGACCGGCGGGTCGAGCGGATCCTGCTGGAACTGCGGCTGCGGGAGGGGTGCCCGCTCTCGCTGCTCGCCGCCGACGGGCGCCGGGCGGCCGAACGCGCGCTGGCGGACGGCCTGCTGGATTCGGCCGCGTTCGAGGACGGGCGGGCCGTGCTCACCCTCCAGGGGCGGCTGCTGGCCGACGCGGTGGTGCGCGACCTGGTGGACTGAGTCCCGGCGGACATGCCGGGACGCCCCCGGGCCCTACGGCTGACCGGTCGTCACGAAGTCGATCAATTCTTCGACCCTGCCCAACAGCTCGGGTTCCAGGTCCTTGTAGCTGCGGACCGAGGCGAGGATGCGCTTCCAGGCGGCCGGGGCGTCGACCGGCCAGCCGAGGCGGCGGCAGACGCCCTCCTTCCAAACCTCGCCGCGCGGGACGGCGGGCCAGGCCGGGATGCCGACGCTCCCCGGCTTCACGGCCTGCCAGATGTCGATGTAGGGGTGGCCGACGACCAGCACGGACTCATCGGTGACCCGGGCGGCGATCCGGTGCTCCTTGGTACCGGGCAGCAGGTGGTCGACCAGGACGCCGAGCCGCCGTCCCGGGCCGGGCGCGAACTCGGCGACGATCGCGGGGAGATCGTCGATCCCCTCCAGGTACTCCACGACCACGCCCTCGATCCGCAGGTCGTCGCCCCAGACCCGTTCGACCAGCTCCGCGTCGTGCCGTCCCTCCACGTAGATGCGTGACTCCTGGGCCACCCGGGCCCGCACGCCGGGCACCGCGATCGAACCGGAGGCGGTACGGCCCGGCCCCGCCGCGTTGTGCTGTCGGGCGGGAGCCGTCCCGGCCGGGCGGACCAGCGTCACCACCTTCCCCTCCAGCAGGAAGCCACGGGGCGTCAGCGGGAAGACCCGGTGCTTGCCGAAGCGGTCCTCCAGGGTGACGGTCAGACCCTCGGCGGTCTTCTCGCACCGCACGACGGCCCCGCAGAACCCCGTACTCACCTCCTCCACCACCAGGTCACGTTCGGCGGCCACCTCCGGCACGGGCTGAGGCCGCTTCCACGGCGGGGTCAGGTCGGGTCCGTACTGCCTGCTGCGCATGCGGCTGACTATATGAAACCTGGTGCTGACTCAGCAGGCGCGCGTGTGACCGGGGGTACCGGCGGCCGTGTCGGGAAAGCCTCGTATCCTCTTAGCCGCTCATCGGCTGGGCAGCGGCGGAAAACCGACCGGGGAGGGTGCGTGGCCTACCATCGCAACAACTGGCAGCAGGCGGCCAACAACGTGGCTGATTTCATCCCGTTCGGCCACGGGGTCATGGCGGTGGTGAACATCGCCAAGGGGATCGCCGACGAGGTCGGCATCGAACGGCTGGACTACCGGCCCGACGGCCACCCCGTGGTGGAGCGCCCCTGGCAGCCGCCGGGCCCGCCGCCGGACCCGACCCGGGTCGAGGCGGTCGGCCGCCGGGCCTGGGACGCGCTCTTCGCCGACACCGACCGCTACCCGGCCCGCTCGCTGCTGGACCAGGTCGGCAACCTGCTGGTGCCGCTCCCGCCCAGTGAACTCGACCTGGTCATCCGGCGGTTCGGCCCGCAGGGGCTGCTGCGCTGGGACGAGCTGATGCACGTCACCGACGCGGGCGGGGAGGAGGCGTACGACTTCTACCGGCAGCAGGAGGTCTTCAACTGGCTGCTGCGCACGGTCAGTCCGTACGCGACCATGTTGATCGGGGACTCCATGCCCTGCACCCAGCCGACGTACCAGGTGCTGCCGGAGGACGAGAGGCGGGGCGGGACGCCGGGCTGGGTGCTGCCCGCCGGGCCCTTCGCCCAGATCGACGGGGCGTACTTCACCGAGAGCTGGCAGCGCGTTTCGGCCTCCACCGAGCCGATGAGCTGGCAGGACATGGACCAGGGCAGGTTCGGCACCTGCTGGATGCTCACCGCCATGCAGGCCGTGCTGCAGGCCAATCCGACCTACGCCCCGCGCCATCTGCGCCAGGAGGCCAACGGCTCGGTCACCTTCACGCTCTACGAGAACGGCCGGCCGTACGACGTGACGGTGGTCGCCGACCTGCCAATGGTCGGCAACATGCTGTACGGGGCCAAGGGTCACAGCGACGACCCGCGCTACGCCGAGACCTGGCCCGGCTACTACGAGAAGGCCGTCGCCCAGTGGTACCGGGGGTACGAGGAGATCGCCAACGGCGGTTACGCCGCGCGGGCACTGGCGTTCCTGACCGCCCAGCCGGTGCAGGAGATCGACATCAGCTCGCCCTGGCTGATCCATGAGATGGCCGACCGCAAGTCGCGGGGCCAGGCGGTCACCGTCGGCACCAAGGGGCACGGGAGTGACCGGGAGACCCTGATGGGCGGCCGGCTCGCCACCAGCCACGCCTACTTCGTCAAGGACGTGGACGTCCCCGGCGGCCGGATCTGCCTCGGCAACCCCTGGGGTGACGGGGCCTCCCGCCAGATGTGGGAGGCCTGGCTCAGCTACCAGGACATCCAGTACTACCTCGCCCACGCGGAGGCCGCGTTCACCTGGTAGCCGCTCAGAGACCGGGTGCGCCCCAGACCGGGAACCAGCGGGAGAGGTCGGGCTCGATCCGCAGGTCGTCGGCGAGCAGCGCCTTCACCTGGATCTCCAGCGGGTTGTCGCGCTTCTCGCCGGGGAGCGGGGCGAAGGGGTAGAAGGTGCCGCGCTTGTAGAGGTAGACCAGGCCCAACGGCCGGCCCGCGTCGTCCTGGAAGGCCACGATCGAGCAGAGCAACTGGGGGCCGAAGCCGTTCGCCTCCAGCTCGCTGTTGACCGCGTGCAGGTCGTTGACCAGCTCGGGCAGCTGCCCGGGGGAGTGCCGGGCGAGCAGCCAGGAGTAGCCGTAGGAGTCCCGGCTGGCCTCGACCGGAGTGCCGCCGCGCTCGGTGTCGGCGTCCAGCAGCGCCCGGACCTGGCGCTGCACCTCGCCGAACACACCGCCCTCCACGGCGGCGAAGCAGACCGAGCCGAGGCCGGTCGGCCGGAAGGAGGCCGCGGCCTCCAGGGTGAGGGCCGCCGAGGGCACGGCGAACAGTTGGTCGAGATCGGGCTTGACCGGCTTGGTGCGGCCGAAGAGGGCGTCCAGGAATCCCACGGTGGTCCCCTTGTGCGAGGTGGCGGTCAGTGGCCGAGCTGGGCGGAGATCCTGGCGAGTTGGGCGAGCCGCTGCTCCAGCGTCGGGTGGGTGGACATCAGCTGGCTCGCGGTCTCCCGGGCGCTGAGCGCGGGCGCGAAGTAGAAGGCGTTGTAGGGCTGCGCCTGGCGCAGGTCCTTGCTGGGGATGGCCGCGATCTGGCCGGTCACCTTGGTGAGTGCCGAGGCCAGCGCGCTCGGCCGGCCGGTGAGCTGGGCGGCGGCCCGGTCGGCGGCCAGCTCGCGGTAGCGCGAGAGCAGCCGGGTGAGCAGGAAGCTGATCGCGTACACCAGCATGCTGACCAGCGGGATGACCAGCATGGCGATGGCCGCGTTGCTGTCGTTGTTGTTCCGGTTGCCGCCGCCGAGGAAGCCGCCGTACAGCGCGATCCGGGTCATCATCCCGGCCAGCACGCCGAGGAAACCGGCGATCGTCATCACCGCGACGTCCCGGTGCGCGACGTGCGAGAGCTCGTGGGCGAGAACGCCCTCCAGCTCCTCCGGCTCCAGTCGGCGCAGCAGGCCGGTGGTCACGCAGACCACCGCGTTCTGCGGGTTGCGGCCGGTGGCGAAGGCGTTGGGCATGTCGTTGTCGGCGACCGCCACCCTGGGTTTGGGCATGTCGGCCATGGCGCAGAGCCGGTCGATGGTGCCGTGCAGCTGCGGGTGCTGCTCGGGGCTCACCGGCCGGGCACCCATCGCCCGCTCGGTGATCTTGTCGCTGAACCAGAACTGGGCCACGAAGAGTCCGCCGGAGATCAGCACGATCAGCGGCCACGCCCCGCGCAGCAGGACGATCAGTACGCCCGTGAAGCCCACGTACAGCAGGCCGATGAGGAACATGGTGATGACCATCCGCCCGGTCAGACCACGATCGGGTGCGAAGCGGGAGTGCTGGGATGAAGCCGACATCTCTGCTCCTTCGTTACATCGCTCGCCTTCGATGCTGCCACTCCGGGCGCCCCGGGGCACCGACTTCGTACCCCGGATCCGACAAGGATCACCGGGGCGGCCCGTTCCTGCCGTCGGACCCGGGCCGTACACTGGCAAGTACGGTTCTGGCACTCTGCCTTCCAGAGTGCCAAGAGGCCGGTCGGCCAAGGGATTCAACGGACGAAGACGGAGGTGCGTGCCGTGTACAGCGAGCGCAGTGCTGACGAGCGCAAGCCGGACGCGCGCCGGCTGGAGTCCCGTCGTCCGCTGGACGAGCGCAAGCTGGCGGTACTGCGCGCGATCGTCCAGGACTACGTGGGCACCGAGGAGCCGGTCGGCTCCAAGGCCCTGGTCGAGCGGCACAGTCTCGGGGTCTCACCGGCCACCGTGCGCAACGACATGGCGGCGCTGGAGGAGGACGGTTACATCCACCAGCCGCACACCAGTGCCGGGCGGATCCCGACCGACAAGGGCTACCGCCTGTTCGTCGACAGGCTGGCCGAGGTCAAGCCGATGAGTGCGCCGGAGCGTCGGGCGATCCGCCACTTCCTGGACGGCGCGGTCGACCTGGACGACGTGGTGGCCCGCACGGTCCGCCTGCTGGCGCAGCTGACCAGGCAGGTCGCGGTGGTCCAGTACCCCTCGCTCAGCCGGTCCACGGTGCGGCACATCGAGCTGGTGGCGCTGGCTCCGGCGAAGGTGATGCTGGTGCTGATCACCAACACCGGCCGGGTCGAGCAGCGGCTGGTGGACTGCCCCGGCGCGGTCGGCGAGAACGTGCTGGCCGATCTGCGGTCCAGACTCAACGCCGGCGCGGTCGGCCGCCCGCTGCCCGAGGTGCCCGGCGCGCTGGAGGAACTCCCGGCGGCCTTCGAGCCGTCGGACCGGCCGACGGTCAGTGTGGTGCTCGCCACGTTGTTCGAGACGCTGGCCGAGCAGAACGAGGAGCGGATCATGCTGGCCGGTACGGCCAATCTGACCCGCTTCGGACATGACTTCCCGCTCACCATCCAGCCGGTGCTGGAGGCACTGGAAGAACAGGTGGTCCTGCTCCGCCTGTTGGGTGAGACGGCGGACGCCGGGATGACGGTCCGGATCGGTCACGAGAACGAGTACGAGGGGCTCAATTCCACCTCGATCGTCTCGGTCGGTTACGGTTCCGGCGACCAGAGTGTGGCAAAACTCGGGGTGATCGGTCCGACCCGGATGGACTATCCGGGCACAATGGGGGCGGTGCGAGCGGTGGCCCGGTACGTGGGTCAGATCCTGGCCGAGTCGTAGCACAGGCCGCTGGTTGAACCGGCGGCGACCAGTCGCAAGCACTTCTACAGGCGGAACAAGCGGAGCATTTGGTGGCCACGGACTACTACGCGGTACTCGGCGTCCGACGGGATGCGGGGCAGGACGAGATCAAGAAGGCGTTCCGGCGCCTGGCACGCGAACTGCACCCGGACGTCAACCCGGACCCGAAGACGCAGGAGCGGTTCAAGGAGATCAACGCCGCTTACGAGGTGCTCTCCGACCCGCAGAAGCGGCAGGTGTACGACCTCGGCGGAGACCCGCTGTCGCCCAACGGCGGCGGTGGCGCGGGCGGCTTCGGCGCCGGCGCGGCGGGCTTCGGCTTCTCCGACATCATGGACGCCTTCTTCGGCGCCGCCTCCGGCCAGCGCGGCCCGCGCTCGCGGACCCGGCGCGGTCAGGACGCGATGATCCGTCTGGAGATCACCCTGGAGGAGGCCGCCTTCGGCACCACCAAGGAACTCCAGGTCGACACCGCCGTGACCTGCACCACCTGTTCCGGCGAGGGTGCCGCACCCGGCACCTCCGCGCAGACCTGCGACATGTGCCGCGGCAAGGGCGAGGTCTCCCAGGTCACCCGGTCCTTCCTGGGTCAGGTCATGACCTCCCGTCCCTGCCCGCAGTGCCAGGGCTTCGGCACCGTCGTGCCGACCCCGTGCCCCGAGTGCGCCGGCGACGGCCGGGTGCGCGCCCGCCGTACCCTCACCGTCAAGATCCCGGCAGGTGTGGACAACGGCACCCGGATCCAGCTGGCCGGCGAGGGCGAGGTCGGCCCCGGCGGCGGCCCGGCCGGCGACCTCTACGTCGAGATCGCCGAGACCAGCCACGCGGTCTTCCAGCGGCGCGGCGACGACCTGCACTGCACCGTCACCATCCCGATGACGGCCGCGGCGCTCGGCACCCAGGTGCCGCTGCAGACCCTGGACGGCCTGGAGGAGGTGGACATCCGCCCCGGCACCCAGTCCGGCCAGTCGATCCCGCTGCACGGCCGCGGTGTGACGCATCTGCGCGGCGGCGGCCGAGGCGACCTGATAGTGCACGTCGAGGTGCAGACGCCCGGCAAGCTCGACGCCGAGCAGGAGGAGCTGCTGCGGCGGCTCGCGGCGCTGCGCGGCGAGGAGCGTCCGTCCGGGCAGTTCGCGCCGGGCCAGCAGGGGCTGTTCTCGCGGCTGAAGGACGCCTTCAACGGACGCTGAGGCTCCGGGCCCTGGTCCGGTGAAGCCTTTCGAGCCGCTTTTGAGCCGCTGAGCTTCCGGGCGCCCGGTGACTCCCCGAGGGTCGCCGGGCGTCGCTGTGTCGCTACTCGATGAGATTGTTTGGGGAAATGCCATGACCGCGCCCGTGTTCGTCGTCGAGACCGACCGGCTGGCCACGGCCGCGCCCGGAGCGGTGATCCGGGTGGACGGGCCCGAGGGGCGGCACGCCGTCGCCGTGAAGCGGCTGGAGGCCCGGGAGGCGGTGACCCTCGCGGACGGGCTCGGGCTCGGCGTGGACGGCACGGTCGCCGCGGTACACGGCAAGGACGTGCTGGAGGTCACCGTCGAGGCGGTGCGGCGGGAGGCCGAGCCGGCGCCCAGGATCGTGGTCGTGCAGGCGCTGCCCAAGGGCGACCGGGGTGAACTCGCCGTCGAGACCATGACCGAGGTCGGCGTGGACGTGGTCGTCCCGTGGGCCGCCGCCCGCTGCATCACCCAGTGGAAGGGCGACCGGGGGGCCAAGGCCCTCGCCAAGTGGCGGGCCACCGCGCGGGAGGCCGGGAAGCAGTCACGGCGGCTGCGGTTCCCCGAGGTGCGCGAGCTGGTGACGACGCGTCAACTCGCGCCGTTGCTCGCCCAGGCGGCCTTCGCGGCGGTGCTGCACGAGGAGGGTGCCGAGCCGCTGGCCAGCACGGAACTTCCGGCGAGCGGGGACATCGTGCTGGTCGTCGGGCCCGAGGGCGGGGTGTCGCCGGACGAGCTGGCCGCCTTCGCGCAGGCGGGGGCGAAGCCGTACCGGCTGGGCCCCTCGGTGCTGCGGACGTCCACCGCGGGCGTGGCGGCGGGGGCGCTCCTGCTCGGGCGTACCGGCCGCTGGGGCTGAGGCTCGGCCAGGGGCGTCGCGTGGACCGGCGGACGGCCGCCGCCGGTCGGGACTCGGGGTGGCCCGGTCGGGCGTTCGGCTTCACGCCGTTCACCGCGCTGACGGGCCACCGTCCGCCCCGCGAGCCAGGGCGCGGCTGAACTGCCTTGCGGTGCGTGCGCTCCCCCGCGCCCGTGGCGGTGCACCACCCGCGCCCCATGGACAACTCCCCGGCCGCCTTTGGGAGAAACCCGTCACGCGAGGTCAAGGGCGTGCGTAGGGTGGCGCCCGTGACCGATGTTCAGCACACCTCAGCCGGCGCCTATCTGCGCCATCCGCACCTGCACGGGGACCTCGTGACCTTCGTGGCCGAGGACGACATCTGGCTCGCGCCGATCGGCGGTGGTCGGGCCTGGCGGCTGACGGCCGATCAGGCACCCGTCAGCCACCCCAGGTTCTCGCCGGACGGGCGGCACATCGCCTGGACCTCGACCCGGGACGGTGCGCCCGAGATCCATGTCGCACCCGCCGCGGGCGGCCCCGCCCGCCGGCTGACCTACTGGGGCAGCGCCCAGACGATGCTGTGCGGCTGGACCGAGGACGGCCGACCGGTCGCGATCACCAGCGCGGGCCAGGCGACCTTGCGCCGCACCTGGGCGTTCGCGATCCCGCTGGACGGTGGCGAGCCCGTCCGGCTGCCGTACGGGCCGATCGGCGGGTTGGCCTTCGAACCCGGCGGCGGGCGGACGCTGCTCGCCAGCCCGACCAACCGCGAACCCGCCTGGTGGAAGCGCTACCGGGGCGGCCGGACGGGCAAGTTGTGGATCGGCGACCGGGAGTTCGTCCGGGTGCACGAGGACCTGGACGGCAACATCCACTCCCCGCTCTGGGCGGGCGGCCGGATCGCCTTCCTGTCCGACCACGAGGGCGTCGCGCAGCTGTACTCCAGCCTGCCGGACGGCAGCGGCCTGCGCCGGCACAGCGACGGCGAGTTCTACGCCCGCAACGCCGCCACCGACGGGACCAGGATCGTCTGGCACAGTGCCGGTGACGTGTGGCTCCTGGACGACCTGGGCGGCGCCGAGCCGCGTCGGCTGGAGATCGCACTGGCCGGTCCGCGCGCCGGCCGCACTCCGCATCCGACCCCGGCCGTCGGGCAGTTGGAGACCGTCGCCCCGGACCGCACCGGCCGGGCCAGCGCAGTGGTGGTGCGCGGCAGCGTGCACTGGCTGACGCACCGCCAGGGACCGTCCCGGGTGCTGGCCGAGACGCCGGGGGTGCGGGCCAGGCTGGTCCGGGTGGTACCCGTTGCGGACGGCACGCAGGGCGCGCTCTGGGTGACGGACGCCGAGGGCGACGACGCGCTGGAGCTCGCTCCCGCCGTGCTGGGCACCGAGCGCCGCCGGCTGGCCCCGGGGCAACTCGGCCGGGTCCGCGATCTGGCCGTCTCGCCGGACGGCCGGCAGGCCGCCGTCGCCTCGCACGACGGCCGGCTGCTGCTGGTCGCCCTGGCCGACGGCGGCGTGCACCAGCTGGTCCGCAGCGCTCAGGGCGAGGTCTGCGACCTGGCCTTCTCCCCGGACTCGCGCTGGCTGACCTGGTCCCAGCCGGTCCAGGACGACGGCTCGCTGCGGCAGATCATGCTGGCCGACCTGACGGACCGCACGGTCAGCGAGGCCACCCAGCCCCGCTTCATCGACTACTCGCCGGTCTTCACCCCGGACGGCAAGTACCTGGTCTTCCTCTCGGTGCGCAACTTCGACCCGGTCTACGACGCGCACATCTTCGACCTGTCCTTCCCGCACGGCACCCGTCCCTACCTGATCACGCTGGCCGCGGACACCCCGTCGCCGTTCGGCCCGCAGCGCGCCGGACGGCCGCTCGCCGGTGAGGAGGAGCCCAAGGAGGCAAAGAAGGACGGCACCGAGGAGGGCGCCGAATCCGCCCCGGTCACCCGGGTCGACCCGGAGGGCATCGCCGACCGGATCGTCCCGTTCCCGGTCGAGGGCGGCAGCTTCGGCAGTCTGCGGGCGGCCAAGGACGGCGTGCTGTGGACCAGGCAGCCGCTGCTCGGCAACCTCGGCGACAACGCCGCCTCGCCGGAGGACGACCAGCCGCGCGCGGCGCTGGAGCGCTTCGACTTCGCGAAGCTGCAGACCTCGCAGCTGGTCGCCGAGGTGGACGGCTTCGCGGTGAGCGGCGACGGCACCCGGGCCGCCGTGTTCGACCGGGGCGGTCTGCGGATCGTCCCGGCCGGCCACCGCGCCGGTGAGGACGAGGACCTGGATGTGGACCTCGACCGGGTCCGGGTCACCGTCGACCCGGCCGCCGAGTGGCGCCAGATGTTCGACGAGAACGGCCGGCTGATGCGCGACAACTTCTGGCGCGCGGACCTGGGCGGCCACGACTGGGCCGGGACGCTGGCGCGCTACCGGCCGCTGGTGGACCGCTGCGGTTCGCACGACGACCTGGTCGACCTGCTCTGGGAGACCGTGGGCGAACTGGGCACCTCGCACGCGTACGTGCTTCCGTACGAGCGGGGCGCCCAGGCCGCCCACCGGCAGGGACTGCTCGGCGCGGACCTGGTCAAGGACGGCGACCTGTGGCGGGTCGAGCGGATCCTGCCGGGCGAGTCCTCGGATCCGCGGGCCCGTTCCCCGCTGGCCGCGCCCGGTGCCGCGGTCCGGGCCGGCGACGCGGTGCTCGCCGTCAACGGCCGCCCGGTCGACCCGGTCACCGGCCCCGCCCCGCTGCTCGCCGGTACCGCCGGGCAGCCGGTCGAGCTCACCGTCGCGGGGAAGGACGGCACCGAGCGGTACCCGGTGGTCGTCCCGCTGGCCGACGAGGAGCCGCTGCGCTACCACGACTGGGTGGCCGACCGCCGGGCCGCGGTCCGCGAGCTCTCCGGAGGTCGGCTCGGCTATCTGCACATCCCCGACATGCAGAGCAACGGCTGGGCCCAGCTCCACCGGGACCTGAAGACCGAACTGGCCAAGGAGGGCGTGATCGTCGACATCCGGGAGAACCGGGGCGGCCACACCTCCCAGCTGATCATCGAGAAGCTCAACCGGAGGATCGTCGGCTGGGACCGCACCCGTGACCTCGACGAGGGCATCTCCTACCCCCGGGAGGCACCGCGCGGTCCGGTGGTGGCCCTGGCCAACGAGCTGTCCGGCTCGGACGGCGACGTGGTCAACGCGGCGATCCAGGCGCTCGGGATCGGCCCGGTGGTCGGTACCCGCACCTGGGGCGGCGTGATCGGCATCGACAGCAAGTACCGCCTGGTGGACGGCACTCTGGTGACCCAGCCCAAGTACGCGCTGTGGCTGGAGGGTTACGGCTGGGGCGTGGAGAACCACGGGGTGGACCCGGACGTCGAGGTGCCGATGCCGCCGCACGCCTGGGCCGAAGGCTCGGACCCGCAGCTCGCCGAGGGCGTCCGGATCGCGCTCGCCGCCCTCGCCGAGAAGCCGGCCGCCCGGGCCCCGGAGATCCCGGAGCTGTAGCGGAGTGCCGGCGGCGGTGTGGGGCCCGTGCCTCCCGTCCGCCGCCGGCGCGGCTCTCCTCACTCCGGGGCGGGGACCCGGAGTGGCCGGGCGCCCCGGCGAGGGCCTCCCGCGCCGGAGGGGAGCAGCAACTCACCGGCGGCGGACGGGAGATCGGCCGCCGGCGGGCCGGCCGCGCGGCTCTCCGCGCCGTGGAGGTGCTCACCTCTCGCCCCCGGGGCGGGTTCGGCTGGGCTAGGCTGCGGGCGGTAGTGATGAGCGATCAGTGAAGTCCAGCTTGAGGAGAGCGAGATGGCCGGCGAGCCGCAGTCCGACTGCCTGTTCTGCAAGATCGTGGCAGGCGAGATCCCGGCGACGGTGGTCCGGGAGACCGACCGCACCCTCGCGTTCCGGGACATCAGCCCGAAGGCTCCCACCCACATCCTGGTCATCCCCAAGGTGCACTACCCGAACGCCGCCGAACTGGCCGCCGCCGAGCCGGAGATCGCGGGTGAGCTGCTCGCCGAGGCCGGCGAGGTCGCCGCGGACGAGAAGATCGTCGAGTCCGGCTACCGGCTGATCTTCAACACCGGCGCGGGTGCGGGCCAGACCATCTTCCACGCGCACGTCCACGTCCTCGGCGGCCGGCCGATGAACGAGAACATGGTCTGAGACCGTGTCGCAGCGCGAACTCGTCGTCCTCGGCACCGCCAGCCAGGTGCCCACCCGGCACCGCAACCACAACGGCTACCTGCTCCGCTGGGACGGCGAGGGCCTGCTGTTCGACCCCGGCGAGGGCACCCAGCGGCAGATGCTGCACGCCGGGGTCTCGGCCACCCAGATCACCCGGATCGGGGTGACCCACTTCCACGGCGACCACTGCCTGGGCCTCGCCGGGGTGATCCAGCGGATCAACCTGGACAAGGTCCCGCACCCCGTGGACGCCTACTACCCGGCCGGCGGCGAGGTCTACTTCGAGCGGCTGCGGTACTCCACCGCGTACCACGAGACCGCCGAGCTGCGCCCCCGTCCGATCAGCGCGCCGGGAGTGCTTCAGGCCCCCGGCGCCCCCTTCACACTGGAGGCCAGGCGGCTCTCCCACCCGGTGGAGTCCTACGGCTACCGGCTCGTGGAGCCCGACGGCAGTCGGATGCTGCCCGAGCGGCTGGCCGCCCTCGGGCTGCGCGGTCCCGCCGTCGGTCGGCTGCAGCGCGAGGGACGGGTCGAGGTGGACGGCCGTACCGTCACCCTGGACGAGGTCAGCGAGCCGCGGCCGGGCCAGCGCTTCGCCTTCGTGATGGACACTCGGTTGTGCGACGGGGTGTACGAACTGGCCGAGGGCGCCGACCTGCTGGTGATCGAGGCGACCTTCCTGGAGGGCGACACCCGGCTCGCCTCGGAACACGGCCACCTCACCGCCGTCCAGGCCGCCCAGGTCGCGGCCGCCTCCGGGGTCCGGACCCTGGTCCTGACCCACTTCTCCCAGCGCTACCCGGACCTGGACGGCCACCTCGCCGAGGCCCGCGCGCACTTCGACGGGGAACTGGTCCTCGCCGAGGATCTGGCCCGGGTACCGGTGCCACCGCGCCGATGATCCGAAAAGCAGTCGCATCACGGGGCGATCTGCCCCAGCATCGAATGCGCCGCCCCGGGTGCCACGCCGCCACGGCGAACATCTGCGCGGCGTACCCTGGTGACCCGGAGAGCCCCAGCGGCCCCACGAGACGACGGATGGGATGAGGCAGGCCACAGCGCCGACCCATGAGTGAGACTTCGCAGACCCCCACCAACGGACAGCAGCGCGTCGACGCGGCGAGCGCCCGGATCGTGATTCCCGAGCGGCACCCGATGGTCACCCTGCTCGGTACTGCCGACTCCCTCCTGCGGGTGATCGAGCAGGGCTTCCCCGCCGCCGACATCCATGTGCGCGGCAACGAGGTGACCGCGACCGGCGACCGCCGTGAGGTCGCCCTGGTCAAGCAGTTGTTCAACGAGATGATGCTGGTGCTGCGCACCGGCCAACCCCTGACGGAGGACGCCGTGGAGCGCTCCATCGCCATGCTCAGGAGCGCCGCCGAGGACCCGGGCCACCCGGCCCCGTCCGAGGTCTTCACGACGAACATCCTGTCCAACCGGGGCCGCACCATCCGCCCCAAGACCCTCAACCAGCAGCGCTACGTCGACGCGATCGACAAGCACACCATCGTCTTCGGCCTCGGCCCCGCCGGCACCGGAAAGACCTACCTGGCCATGGCCAAGGCCGTGCAGGCGCTGCAGGCCAAGGAGGTCAACCGGATCATCCTGACCCGTCCGGCGGTGGAGGCGGGCGAGCGGCTGGGCTTCCTGCCCGGCACGCTCTTCGAGAAGATCGACCCGTACCTGCGCCCGCTCTACGACGCCCTGCACGACATGATGGACCCCGACGCCATCCCGCGCCTGATGGCCGCGGGGACCATCGAGGTCGCACCGCTCGCCTACATGCGCGGCCGCACCCTCAACGACGCCTTCATCATCCTGGACGAGGCCCAGAACACCTCGCCCGAGCAGATGAAGATGTTCCTCACCAGGCTGGGCTTCAACTCCCGGGTCGTGGTCACCGGGGACACCACCCAGATCGACCTCCCGGGCGGCACCCGCAGCGGCCTCAAAATCGTCCAGGAGATCCTGGCGGATGTCCCCGACATCCACTTCTCCGTGCTCACCAGCACCGACGTGGTCCGCCACAAGCTGGTCAGCCGGATCGTGGACGCCTACGAGCGCTGGGACGCCGAGCAGGAGGCCGAGGCCGGACGCGTGCCCCGCAAGCCCGTCCAGCGGCGTACCGGCAAGACCGGTGCGGCCCGCGCACCCCGACAGTCCCATCGCACCGAAAGCTGAGTACCAACCCCTCCATGTCGATCGACATCGCCAACGAGTCCGGCTGGGACGTCGATGAGGAGTCCATCCTCGACGTCGCCCGATTCGCCCTCGACAAGATGCGGATCCACCCGCAGGCCGAACTGTCCGTGATCCTGGTGGACGGCGCCGCCATGGAGGAGCTGCACATCCAGTGGATGGACCTGCCGGGCCCCACCGATGTGATGTCCTTCCCGATGGACGAGCTGCGCCCCGGCAAGGAGGGCGAGGAACTGCCGCAGGGCCTGCTCGGTGACATCGTGCTCTGCCCCGAGGTCGCCGAGAAGCAGGGCCAGGCGGCCCCCTCCAAGCACTCCATGGACGAGGAGCTCCAGCTGCTCACCGTCCACGGGGTGCTGCACGTGCTCGGCTACGACCACGAGGAGCCGGACGAGGAGCGCGAGATGTTCGCGCTGCAGAAGCGGATCCTGGACGACTGGCGGTCCGGCCGCGGTCTCTCGGGGATCTCCCCGGCGCCGACCACCCACTGAGGGCCGGCCCCCTGTGAGTGGTGAGAGTACGAGCTTCCTGATCGGTGCGCTGGCACTGGTCGTCCTCGGCTGGCTGGCCGCCTGCGCCGAGGCCGGGATCTCCCGGATCTCCCGGTTCCGCGCCGAGGAGGCCGTCCGGGCCGGGCGGCGCGGCGCGGGCCGGCTGCTGACCCTGGCCAAGGACCCGATCCGCTACCTCAACCTGGCCACCCTGATCCGGGTGGCCAGCGAGATGGCGGCGGCGGTCCTGGTCACCGTGGTCTGTGTACGGAACCTGCAGCAGACCTGGCAGGCGGTGCTGCTGGCGTTCGGCGTGATGGTGCTGGTCTCCTTCGTGGCGGTCGGCGTCTCGCCGCGCACCATCGGCCGCCAGCATCCGCTGACCACCGCCACCGCCTCGTCCTTCGTGCTGCTTCCGCTGGCCAGGATCCTCGGCCCGATCCCCCGGCTGCTGATCCTGCTCGGCAACGCGCTGACCCCCGGGAAGGGCTACAAGGAGGGCCCGTTCGCCTCCGAGGCCGAGCTGCGCGCCCTGGTCGACCTGGCCGAGAAGGACGACCTGATCGAGGACGAGGAGCGCCGGATGGTGCACTCGGTCTTCGAACTGGGCGACACCATCGTCCGCGAGGTGATGGTGCCGCGCACCGACCTGGTGATGATCGAGCGCCACAAGACGGTCCGTCAGGCGCTCACCCTGGCCCTGCGCTCGGGTTTCTCCCGGATCCCGGTGGTCGGCGACAACGAGGACGACGTGGTCGGCATCGTCTACCTCAAGGACCTGGTCCGGCGCACTCACATCAACCGGGATGCGGAGTCCGAGCCGGTCGGCAGCGCGCTGCGCCCGGCCGTCTTCGTACCCGACTCCAAGCCGGCCGGTGACCTGCTGCGGGAGATGCAGCAGATGCGCTCGCACGTGGCGATCGTGATCGACGAGTACGGCGGCACGGCCGGCCTGGTCACCATCGAGGACATCCTGGAGGAGATCGTCGGCGAGATCACCGACGAGTACGACCGGGAGATCGCGCCGGTCGAGGACCTCGGCGACGGCACCTACCGGATCACTGCGCGGCTGCTGGTCGAGGACCTCGGGGAGTTGTTCGGGATAGTGCTGGAGGACGAGGACGTCGAGACGGTCGGCGGGCTGCTGGCCAAGCACCTCGGGCGGGTGCCGATTCCCGGGTCCTCCTGCCAGGTGCCGGTGCCCGAGGAGGCGTCCGGTGACCTGGCGGCGATCCGGCTCACCGCCGAGAGCGCGGCGGGGCGCCGCAACCAGATCGGGACGGTGGTCGCCGCACCGGTGCGGCCGGAGGAGATCGGCGACGCCGGAACCGAGTGACCCCCTCGCTCGGGTGCCTGACCAGGGGCGCGGAGGCTGTGCGACCGGCCCGCGGCGGGGGCTGCTCGCGCGGTTCCCGCGCCCCTGAGAGGTACCGGCCCCGCGTCCTTGAACCGCTCGCCGGTCGGGCCGGGGGGCGGCCGGGGGGCCGGCCGGGGGGCCTGGAAGGCACGCTTCCCGCGCCCTCGCAACCCCGCGGCCGGTGCGGGACGCACGAGTTGCCGTGGCGGGGGATGGCTCCGACCATGTGAGGCATGACGCACCAACTGCGCGCGGAGTACGGCCCCGGTGGCCGGTCCGGCGGTATCCGGATGTGGCACGTGGTACGGACGCCGGGTGCCACCGAGGCTCTGTGCGGTCGTGAGATGGACCCTGACTCCGAGACCAGGCCGGAGGAGGACTGGGGGACCGGGCTTCGCTGCTGTCAGCAGTGCGGTTCGCTCTACCTGCACGAGGTCCCGTTCCACCCGGCCGACTGGGAGCGCTCGCCCGGCCCGGGCAGGGAACCGGCCCGGGGACAGGGCACCGGCCAGGAGTAGCGTGGAGTCGGTCTGGTGGAGGTCACCATGAAACTGCAAGACGAACTGCCCGTCGACCACCGGATGGCGCTGGTCTACCGGATCGGCGCGGGACTCGGCGGAGTGTTCCTGCTGATCTTCGGCATCCTGGGGTTGCTGGACCACCCGGGCTTCCTGTCCACCCACGGTCCCCGGATCGCCGGTCTGTCGACCGACGGGGCGCTGAGCATCCTGTCCGTGATCGTGGGTCTGGTGCTGGTCGCCGGAGCCGCGGTCGGCGGGATCGTCGCCTCCAACCTCAACATGATCGTCGGCGTGTTGTTCGTGCTGTCGGGCTTCTACGGGCTGACCGTGCTCGGCCGCCCGGACGCCAACATCCTGAACTTCCAGCTCGCCAACGTCCTGTTCGCCTTCATCTTCGGGTTCGTGGTGCTGACCTTCGGCATGTACGGCAGGGTGAGCAGCCATCTGCCGCAGGACAACCCGTACTGGAAGAAGCGCAGGGCACTCGAGAAGGCGCGGGAGGAGCCCCGGCCGACCGGGCCGTCGGCCCTGGTCAAGGTGCTGAACGCCGGGCCGCCCAAACCGATCGGTCACTGAGCAGAACGACGGTGGCCCGCGGGGGAGTCCCCCCGCGGGCCATCGTCGTGTGCGGTCATGCCCGGCGGCGCAGGCCGAGCCAGACCAGCAGGGCGATTGCGGCGACCGCGGCCGCGTCCACGCCCAGGCCCAGCCGGACGCCGCCCAGGGTGGCGGTGGCGAAGCCGTCCCCGGCCGCCCGCAGGGCCTCGCTGCGGGACGCGGCGATCGCGCTGAGCACCGGGATGCCGACGGTGATGCCGACCTGCTGGGTACTGGTGACCAGGCCGGTGGCCAGACCCTGCTCCTCGTCGGCCAGGCCCGAGGTGGCGGTGATGCTGTACGCGACGATCGCGAACAGGTGGCCGAAGCAGGCGACGGAGCCGGCCACCACGACCAGCCAGGTGCCCGCGCTGCCGGTGCCCACCGCCAGCAGCGCGGCGGTGAAGACGGCCTGCACCGCGAGGCCGAGCACCAGGGTGCGGTGCGCGCCGAGGCGTCCGACCAGCTTCGGGGCGAGCATGCCGCCGCCGGCCGCCGCCAGACCCATCACACCGAAGACCAGACCGGAGGCGCCCGGGCTGAGGTCCAGCACCTGCTGGAGGTAGAGGGTGGAGAGGAAGACGACCGAGCTCATCATCGAGAAGGTCACCAGGCCACCGGCGTTGCCCCAGGCGACGGTGGGCCGGCGCAGCATCCGCAGTGAGACCAGCGGCTCGGCCGACCGGGACTCGACCACCACGAAGGCGGCCAGCAGCACCACGCCGACGACCAGGCCGGCGAGCACGTCCGCCGCGCCGAAGCCGCTGTCCGCGGCGGTGGAGAGCGCGTAGATCAGCGCCAGCAGTCCGCCGGTGATGGTCACCGCGCCGGGCAGGTCCAGCCTGGGCCGCTCGGGCAGCCGGCTCTCCGTGAGCAGTCCCGGGGCGGAGAGCAGGACGCCGAGGCCCATCACCACGTTCAGTGCCATGGTGGAGCGCCAGCCGAGGCTCTGCGTCAGCACTCCGCCGAGCAGCATCCCGGTGGTGAAGCCGAGCGAGAGCAGCAGCCCGGAGACGCCCAGTGCACGGTCGCGTTCGGAGCCCTCGCGGAAGGTGGTGGTCAGCAGCGACATGCCGGACGGGACGATCGCCGCCGCCGCCAGGCCCTGCAGTGCCCGGCCGGCCAGGAAGGACGCCGGGTCCCAGGCCAGGGTGGCCAGCAGCGAGGCGGCGGTGAACAGGGTGAGTCCCGCCAGGAAGAGCCGGCGGCGCCCGTACAGGTCGGCGATCCGGCCGAAGAGCAGGAGGAACCCGCCGGACGGCAGGGCGAAGGCGGTGACACCCCACTGGAGGTCCGCCTGTCCGAGCCCGAGGTCGGTGCCGATCGCGGGCAGTGCCACGTTGAGGATCGAGAAGTCCAGGGCGACGGCGAACTGGGCCGCGCAGAGCAGGAACAGGATCAGCCCGGCCCGCCGGGTGAGCCGTGGTGCCGGCGCCGCCTCGGGCGCCACAAGGGTTTCGGTTGCCATGCGCCCATCCTTCGATCGGTCAGCACGGCTTGGAGAGTGGGTACTTATCCTGGTGGCATGACCACCAGCCAGGCAGCGATGTCCGACCCGGACGTGCAACGGCGGCGCGATCTGCGCGAGTTCCTGATGAGCCGCCGGGCCAGGGTGAGCCCGGTCGAGGCCGGACTGCCCGACGGTGGTGCCCGGCGCCGTACGCCCGGACTGCGCCGGGAGGAGGTGGCGGTGCTCGCCGGGGTCGGCGTCAGCTGGTACCAGTGGCTGGAGCAGGGGCGTGACATCACGGTCTCCCCGCAGGTGCTGGACTCCGTCTCCCGGGTGTTGAAGCTGGGCGAGACGGAGCGGCGGCACCTCTACGTACTGGCCGGGCTCAACCCGCCGCTGCCGACGCTACGTGCCGCGCCTGTCACGGACGGGCTGCGCCGGCTGATCGACGCCTGGATGCCCTTCCCGGCGCACATCCTGGACCCGTACTGGAACGTCATCACCTTCAACGAGGCCGCCGGGCTGGTCTTCGGGTACACAGACCATCATGTGAACTGCCTGGTCAACTGCTTCACCAACCCGATCTACAGCGAGCGCGACACCACCTGGAGGGTCAACGCCGAGCACGTGGTCGCGCAGTTCCGGGTGGCTGCATCGGGGCGGCCCGGGGATCCGCTGTTCCAGGCGATCGTGGACGAACTGGCCGAGGTCAGCCCCGAGTTCGCGGAGATCTGGGCCAGGAACGACGTCAAGGCGGGCGGGATGCTGTACAAGCAGATCGCCCATCCCGTGGCCGGGCTGCTCAACTTCGAGTCCACCCAGCTGCGGGTGCCCGAACGGCCTGATCTGACCATCGTGTTGCACAACCCGGAACTGGACACCGACACGGCGGCGAAACTGGAGTGGCTGGTCACTCCCGAAGGCCGCCGCGGGATGATGCGGCCGGCCGGATAGCGGCGGCATGTGACGGTCCGTTGGGTCCGAGTGATCGGCTCCCTTTGGCGAGATGCGGAAGGCCCCGCAGGTGCTGGGCCCCGAGCCGGCGTGGCGAGGCGCGATTTTGGCCGAGTGGGCGGGCGTCGGGGCGGTCCGCCGGCGAGGGTGGGGCGCCTATGCTCAGCGGCATGAGTGAGCTGATCGAGCTGGACCCCGAGGACAAGAAGATCATCACGCTGGCCCGCTCCGCGCGGGCCCGCAACGGCGTGGCGGAGGGGGCCGCCGTGCGCGACGAGACCGGCCGTACATACGTGGCCGGGACGGTTGGTCTGGAGTCGCTGCGGCTGAGCGCCCTGCAGGCGGCGGTCGCGATGGCGGTGGCCAGCGGGGCGAAGGGCCTGGAGGCCGCCGCTGTGGTCTCCGAGGCCGCCGAGCCGGCCGAGGCCGATCTGGCCGCGGTGCGCGACCTGGGCGGCGCCGGGACGCCGGTCCTGCTGGCGGGGCCGGACGGTGTGCTGAAGTCCGCCACCGAGGCGCGCTGAGGTCGCGCCGAGACCGCAGTCCACCGTTGTGCGGGTACCCCCGGAGGTATGGGGGTGCCCGCACTTCCCCCGTACCGGGCGCGGGTAGGGTGGCAGCGATCGAGGGGGTGTGCGATGGGGGCACTGGCGTTCTTCGCCGGGCTGCTGCTCACTGTGATGGGCATGGGCCGTTGGAAGGAGACCGGTTCGCCGTACTGGCTGGCCGGCTCGATCGCGCTCTTCGTGCTGACCGTGGTCGGCGCGCTCACCGGGGGGCGCAAGTCCCGCTGAGGCCGCCTTGTGCGGCCGCGTCCGGACGCGGTCCGGACGCGGTGTCCGAGCACGCTCGGGCGATCAGGGAGAATGGTGCGCATGAGTGCCCCTTCATCCCCGTACCGCTCCGGGTTCGCGTGCTTCGTCGGCCGTCCGAACGCGGGCAAGTCGACCCTGACCAACGCGCTGGTCGGGACGAAGGTCGCGATCACCTCCGACCGTCCGCAGACCACCCGGCACACGGTGCGCGGCATCGTGCACCGCCCGGACGCCCAACTCGTCCTGGTCGACACCCCTGGTCTGCACAAGCCCCGCACGCTGCTCGGTGAGCGACTCAACGACCTGGTGCGCACCACCTGGGCCGAGGTCGACGTGATCGGCTTCTGCCTGCCCGCCGACCAGAAGATCGGCCCTGGCGACAAGTTCATCGCCAAGGAGCTCGCCGAGATCAAGAAGACCCCCAAGGTCGCCATCGTCACCAAGACCGACCTGATCGACTCCAAGCGCCTGGCAGAGCAGCTGCTCGCCGTCCAGCAGCTCGGGGTCGAGCTGGGCATCGAGTGGGCGGAGATCATCCCGGTCTCCGCGGTCGGCGACAAGCAGGTCGAGCTGGTCGGCGAGCTGATCACCAGGCTGCTCCCCGAGGGCCAGCCGCTCTACCCGGACGGCGACCTCACCGACGAGCCCGAGCAGATCATGGTCGCCGAACTGATCCGTGAGGCCGCCCTGGAGGGTGTCCGGGACGAGCTGCCGCACTCGCTCGCCGTGGTGGTCGAGGAGATGCTCCCGCGCGAGGGCCGCCCGGCGGACCGCCCGCTGCTGGACATCCACGCCAACGTCTACATCGAGCGCCAGAGTCAGAAGGCCATCGTGATCGGCGCCAAGGGCTCCCGCCTGAAGCACGTCGGCACCACCGCCCGCAAGCACATCGAGGCCCTCCTCGGCACCCCGGTCTACCTCGACCTGCACGTCAAGGTGGCCAAGGACTGGCAGCGCGACCCGAAGCAGCTGCGCAAGCTCGGCTTCTGAGCCGCCACCCGGACCGTCCCAGGGCCACCCGAGGCACCGCCTCGGGTGGCCCTCACGGCTTGTACGCGCCCAGCGGGTGCCTCAGTGCGGCCGGCGCCGCAAGTATGGAGACGTATGCTATCCATATTGTCCCGGATGTGCGGCTGGGTGCGGGTGGGGCGGTCCCGGTGGTGGAGTGGTCAGGGCCGGTCGGGGTGGGTTGGCCGGGATGGGAGAGGCGATGCGGATCGGCGAGCTGAGCAGTCGTACCGGCGTGCCGGTGCCCACGATCAAGTACTACCTGCGCGAGGGGCTGCTCCCGTCCGGTGAGCGGACCAGTCCCAACCAGGCCCAGTACGGCGACGGGCATGTGCGGCGGCTGAAGCTGGTGCGGGCCATGCTCGAGGTCGGGAAGCTCTCCATCGCGGCCACCCGTGAGGTGCTGAACGCGATCGACGCTCCCGGCGGCACCCTGCACGGGACGCTCGGAGCCGCCCAGTCCGCAGTCACGGCCGAGCCGTCGGCGGGTGGGGACGAGGACGGGGCGCGGCAGGAGGCCGACCGGCTGGTGGCAGTGCTGGCCGAGCGCCGGGGCTGGCGGGTGAAGCCGGGCGGCGCGGCACGGCAGGCGCTGATCCAGGTCGTGGCGGCCTACCAGCGGCTCGGCCAGGAGGACCTGCTCGGCATCCTCGACGAGTACGCGGTCGCGGCGGAACGCCTCGCCGCTGCCGAGATCGCCGTGATCGCGGGCCGGTCCGAGCTGGACGGCCAGGTCGAGGGAGTCGTGATCGGTTTGGTGCTCGGCGACGCCCTGATGGCCGCCATGCGGAGGCTGGCTCAGGAGGACGTCTCCCGGCGGGCTGTCGGCGAGAGGGCCAACTGAGTCGTCACAGTGTCAGCGGCCGTGTGGTGCGGGTGATTTGAACCCCATGTCATATGCGGTCGTCGATGCGTTGCTTCCCTTGGCTCCGCGCCTTCGAGGGCGCGTGGCCGCTCGGGCGCGCCGATCTCCCGTGCGGTGCGCGGCTATTCACGCACACGGTTGATCGGGAGGATCGCCGCGCCGTCGGGCTCACTTGGCGAGGCCTGGTTGCGGGACGCCCTCGCGGAGGACCAGGGAGACCAGTTCGTGCTGGGCGTCGGTCAGTTTGGGGTCGGCACAGTAGACCGTCCGGCCGTCGACGGTGATCTCGTAGCGGAAGCCGTCCGGCACGCCGCACGAAGGGGTACGCAGGCCGCCCGCCACCGCTTCGCGGGCGAGGGCGTGCACGTGCGGCGCGTCGGGTCGGTCGGCGGTGTCCAACGCCGCGCGCTGGGTTCGGCCTGCCAGGCCGCCGGTCCTGGTCACCTGGATACGCATGGTGGTAAGTCTGCTACGCACCGGTGGGGCGTGCTGACTTTTCGCCCAGGTCGGCATCGGCTGGTCGACGAACCAGCCCGCGGAGTGGTCGGTTCAGGTGGTGCTGATCCCGACCTGGGACCAGGCGGCGGTCACCGCGTCCGCCACCGACTGGTCCTGGTACCGGGACTTGGCGGCGGCCACGGTGGCCCTGGCGAAGGCGGCGAAGTCGGCGTCGTGGGTGAGTCGCCCACCCGTGAGGGTGTCGTACCAGATCCGTCCGGCCCGCTCCCAGGCGTTGCCGCCGAGCGCGGCGGCAAGCAGGTAGAAGGCGTGGTTGGGTATGCCGGAGTTGATGTGCACCCCACCCTGGTCGTCGGCGGTGTCGACGTAGTCGTTCAGGTGGGCGGGCTGCGGGTCCTTGCCGAGCCTGGGGTCGTCGTAGGCGGTGCCGGGTGCCTTCATCGAGCGCAGCGCGACGCCCTGGACGCCCGGGGCGAGCAGTCCGGCGCCGATCAGCCAGTCGGCCTCGGCGGCGCTCTGGCGCAGGGCGTACTGCTTGACCAGCGAGCCGAACACGTCCGAGACGGACTCGTTGAGCGCCCCGGGCTGGTCGTGGTAGTCGAGACCGGCGGTGTACTGCGTGACGCCGTGGGTGAGTTCGTGGCCGATCACGTCCACGGCGGCGGTGAAGTCGGTGAAGACGATGTCGTCACCGTCGCCGAAGACCATCTGGGAGCCGTCCCAGAAGGCGTTGTCGTAGTTCTGTCCGTAGTGGACCGTGGCGTTCAAAGGCAGCCAGTCGCCGTCGATGGAGTTCCTGGTGTACACGGTCTCGTAGAGCGCGAAGGTGGCGCCGAGGCCGTCGTACGCGCGGTTGACCGAGCCGTCCGCGACCGCGGCCTGGCCCTCACGGCGGATGGTCCGCCCGGGGGCCCGCTCGGCGTGGGCGGCGTCGCCGATGGTGCGGGTGAGGTGGTGGGCCGGGGGCGGGGGAGCGATGGCCTGGAGTCTGGCGGTGCGGTGGGTCAGGTCGAGTGCCAGCGAGCGCTGCGCGGGCTCGTGGCCCTGTTCGGCGAGTCGGTCGAGGACGTACGGCGGGATGATCGTGCAGTAGTGGGGTACTGAGGTCATGTCGCCAAGAGTGAGGCATCGATGACTGGTTGTCACGGGGGTTGGCGGCCGGTAATCCGTCTCAAGGGGTGGAATGGTGGTGGAGTTCACTGCCTCGCGCCGGTGACCTGGGTTACCCTCGGACACATCATGCGTCACGGGCTGCTTCTCCTTAGCTGCCGCGGCGAGGGCCTGTAGTCCCCGAAGGCCGGCCCCCTCGCCGCGGGGAGTTGTGTTGCGCGCGATCAACGTCGATGCGGCGCGCCAGTCGGCCCAGCCGGGTGTTCACTGCCCCGGCCAGCCCGCAATCGATCAGGGAAGCTGAGACTCTCCTCCATGACTGAGCAGTCCGCCATCGCTCGCGCGTTCAACGACCGCCCCACCCCGATCACCGCCGCCACCGTGCAGCAGAAGCCCTCCGGCATGCCGTTCCACCGCTACCTGCCGTTCGGCACCGTGGACCTGCCGGACCGCACCTGGCCGAACCAGGCCATCGCCAAGGCTCCGCGCTGGCTCTCCACCGACCTGCGGGACGGCAACCAGGCGCTGATCGACCCCATGTCGCCGGCTCGCAAGCGCAAGATGTTCGACCTGCTGGTGAAGCTGGGCTACAAGGAGATCGAGGTCGGCTTCCCGTCCTCCGGGGCCACCGACTACGACTTCGTCCGCTCGCTGATCGAGGAGCGGGCGATCCCCGAGGACGTCACCATCTCGGTGCTGACCCAGGCCCGCGAGGACCTGATCGAGCGCACCGTGGAGTCCCTGATCGGGGCCCCGCGCGCCACCGTCCACCTTTACAACGCGACCTCGCCGCTGTTCCGCCGGGTGGTCTTCAAGGGCAGCCGGGAGGACATCAAGGGCATCGCGGTGGACGGCACCCGGCTGGTGATGGAGTACGCCGAGAAGCTGCTGGGTGAGAACACCGTCTTCGGCTACGAGTACTCGCCGGAGATCTTCATCGACACCGAGCTGGACTTCGCACTGGAGGTCTGCGAGGCGGTGATGGACGTCTGGCAGCCGGGGGAGGGTCGCGAGATCATCCTCAACCTGCCGACCACGGTGGAGCGTTCCACTCCGAACGTCTACGCCGACAAGATCGAGTGGATGTCGCGCAACCTCTCCCGCCGCGAGTTCGTCTGCCTGTCCTCGCATCCGCACAACGACCGCGGCACCGGCGTCGCCTCGGCCGAGCTGGCCATCATGGCCGGTGCCGACCGGGTCGAGGGCTGCCTGTTCGGCCAGGGCGAGCGGACCGGCAACCTGGACCTGGTCAACGTCGGGATGAACCTGTTCTCGCAGGGCGTCGATCCGATGATCGACTTCTCGGACATCGACGAGATCCGCCGCACCTACGAGTACTGCAACCAGATGGTCGTGCCGGAGCGCCACCCGTACGCCGGTGACCTGGTCTACACCTCGTTCTCCGGCTCGCACCAGGACGCCATCAAGAAGGGCTTCGACGCCCTGGAGGCCGACGCCGAGGCGGCCGGGGTCCCGGTGGGCGAGTACACCTGGGGCGTCCCGTACCTGCCGATCGACCCGAAGGACGTCGGCCGCTCCTACGAGGCGGTCATCCGGGTCAACAGCCAGTCCGGCAAGGGCGGTATCGCGTACGTCCTGAAGAACGACCACAAGCTGGACCTGCCACGCCGGATGCAGATCGAGTTCTCGAAGATCATCCAGGCCAAGACGGACGCCGAGGGCGGCGAGGTCACCCCGGCCGACATCTGGGCGGTCTTCCAGGACGAGTACCTGCCCACCCCGGCCAACCCGTGGGGTCGGATCGCGCTGAGCGGCTCGCGCAGCCTGACCACCGAGGACGGCCGGGACGTGCTGTCCGCCGAGGCCGTGGTGGACGGGCGGCCCGTCACCCTGTCCGGCACCGGCAACGGCCCGGTCTCGGCCTTCGTCAACGCGCTGGCCGAAATCGGCGTGGACGTACGGGTGCTGGACTACGCCGAGCACGCGCTGAGCGAGGGTGGTGACGCCCAGGCCGCCGCGTACGTCGAGTGCGCGGTGGACGGCCAGGTGCTGTGGGGCGTCGGCATCGACGGCAACACCGTGCTGGCCTCGCTGAAGGCAGTGATCAGCGCCGTCAACCGGGCCCAGCGCGGCTAGTCCGCGACAGCCTGCTGCCTGCTGCCGACTCCGGCCAGTCCGTACGACCGTACGCCGGCGGCCGATCGGCTGGGTCCGTAAGGCCGGTTGGCGGCGGTCGGCACACGGGGCCGACTCCGCGCGGGGGGTCGCCGGATTCCGGGTGAGGTCACCGGAAAGGGTGGCCCCCGCTTGCAATGTGTTCCACGCCACACCTTTACCCGTTCGGGGTGCTGACACATCCCGGTAACCATGGCAGCATCTACCCACCGGAACCGAGGTCGGTGGGACGGCTCCCGGCGTCCGGTCGCGTGACCTGCCCATCGATGCGCAGGCCGCCTGCCATGTCTGGGGAGTGGCGCCGTGACAGGGTTGTGGGGTGTTCGCCCTCGCTGGCGGACGGACGTTCTCGGTGATTTCTTCTGCCCCGGCTGTGGTGGGGACCGCAACTACCGCCGCCAGTACGGCCGTCGATGGCTGCGACTGTTCGGCACTCCGGTGCTGCCGGTAGGACCCGTCGTGGGCAGCGTCCAGTGCACCAGCTGCCACGGCCGGTACGGCGTCGAGACCTTGGAGCAGGTCACCTGCGTCCGGCTCGCCTCGATGCTCCGCGACGCCCAGTACACGGTGAGCCTGGCGGTCCTCGCCGCCGGCGGTACCGGCGGCCGGGCCGCCCGGGAGGCCGCCTGCGCCACCATCCGCGAGGCCGGCTTCGAGGACTGCGGCGAAGCCCAGATCCTGGCCGCGCTGGCCGCACTCACCGGCTCCAGCGGGGAGGGACCGCTCGACCTGGAGGGCCACGGCAGCGGCCTCACCATCGAACTGCACGCCGCGCTGGAGCCGTTGGCCCCGTACCTGGCCCAGCAGGGCCGCGAGCGCCTGGTCCTGCAGGGCGCCTCGATCGCGCTGGCGGACGGGCGGTACCTGCCGCAGGAGCGCGCAGCGCTGGCCGCCGTCGGCCGCTGCCTCAAGCTCGGCGCGGGACGGGTCGGCGAGCTGCTGCAGGCCGCGGCGGGCGCACCGCACTAGTCGGGGCTCCGTTCCTCTTCGACTCCTCTTCGACCGGGCCCGAACACCCCCTCCGGGTCCGCCCTGCCCCGCACCCGCCGGTGTCCCCACGCAGACCGGGGTGCGGGCACACGGCTGCCCGTTCGTCGAGGCAGCGGAGTGCGCGAGAATGGTCGGATGGCCACACTGTTCGACTTCCACGCCTGGGGGCGCTGATGAGCCTCTTCCGGGACGACGGCGTGGTCCTGCGCACCCAGAAGCTGGGCGAGGCCGACCGGATCATCACCCTGCTCACCCGCCAGCACGGCAAGGTGCGCGCGGTGGCCCGGGGCGTTCGCAAGACCAAGTCCAAGTTCGGTGCCCGGCTCGAACCGTTCTCCCACGTGGACGTGCAGTTCTTCAGCCGGGGCGCCGACCTGGTCGGCCGCGGGCTGCCGCTCTGCACCCAGGTGGAGACCATCGCCCCCTACGGCGGCTCGATCGTCACCGACTACGGCCGCTACACGGCGGGTACGGCCATGCTGGAGACGGCGGAGCGTTTCGCCGAGAACGAGGGCGAACCGGCGGTCCAGCAGTACCTGTTGCTGGTCGGCGGGCTGCGCACGCTGGCCGCCGGGCTGCACGAGTCCCACCTGGTGCTGGACGCCTTCCTGTTGAGGTCGCTCGCGGTCAACGGATACGGCGCGAGTTTCACGGACTGCGCCAAGTGCGGACTGCCCGGACCCAACCGGTTCTTCTCGCTCCAGGCGGGCGGAGTGCTCTGCGCGGACTGCCGAGTGCCTGGAAGTGCCGTACCCTCCCCTGAGACACTGGTACTGCTCGGCGCGCTGCTGTCAGGGGACTGGCAGACGGCGGACAACTGCGAGCCTCGGTACTGGCGGGAGGGCAGCGGGCTGGTGGCCGCCTATCTGCAGTGGCACCTGGAGCGGGGTATCCGCTCGATGAGATACGTGGAGAAGTGAGCAGCATGGCAGCGCGACGGCTCTTCGGCGGTAAGCAGCGCGAGTACGTGACCCCGGCTCCGCACCCGAGCGGTGCGAAGCCTCCGAAGATCCCCGGTGAGCTCGTCCCCAATCACGTCGCGATCGTGATGGACGGCAACGGCCGCTGGGCCAAGGAACGCGGGCTGCCGCGCACCGAGGGCCACAAGGTCGGCGAGTCGGTCGTCCTCGACGTGCTCAAGGGCGCGATCGAGCTCGGTGTGAAGAACGTGTCCCTGTACGCCTTCTCCACCGAGAACTGGAAGCGGTCCCCGGACGAGGTGAAGTTCCTGATGAACTTCAACCGGGACGTCATCCGCCGCCGCCGTGACGAACTCGACTCCATGGGCGTGCGGATCCGCTGGGCCGGCCGGATGCCCCGGCTCTGGAAGAGCGTGGTCCAGGAGCTCCAGGTCGCCCAGGAGCAGACCAAGCACAACGATGCCGTGACCCTCTACATGTGCGTCAACTACGGTGGCCGGGCCGAGATCGCGGACGCCACGGCGGCCATCGGCCGGGATGTCGCAGCCGGCAAGCTCGACCCGGGGAAGATCACCGAGAAGACCATCGCGAAGTACCTGTACCACCCCGACATGCCGGACGTGGACCTGCTGCTGCGGCCCAGCGGTGAGCAGCGCACCTCCAACTTCCTGCTCTGGCAGAGCGCTTACGCCGAGTTCGTGTTCCAGGACGTGCTCTGGCCGGACTTCGACCGGCGCGACCTGTGGCGCGCCTGCGAGCAGTTCGCGATGCGTGACCGCCGCTTCGGCGGTGCCGTTCCCAACGAGGTGGCCGCTGAGGCCGAGGTGTCGGCGCAGCGCTGAGGTGACTGCGACGCGGTGCCGGGACGTGCGACGTGGCGTCGGAACGTGTGTGACGCGGCGTCGGTACGGGGGCGACGCGGCGTCGGGGATACGTGAATGTGTGATGCCGTGTCGGCACCACGGTGACGCGGCGTCGGGACATGCATGAAGGGGCCCGGGAGCAACTGCTGCTCCCGGGCCCCTCACTGTCCGCTCAGGCCTTCTTGGCCGCGCACTCCCCGCAGAGTCCGAAGATCTCCAGCGTGTGGGCGATGTCGGTGTACCCGTGTTCGGCGGCCACGGTGTTGGCCCAGCGTTCGACCGCGGGGCCCTCGACCTCCACGGTGGCGCCGCAGTCGCGGCAGACCAGGTGGTGGTGGTGCCCGCTGCTGCACCGGCGGTACACCGCCTCACCGTCCGCGGTGCGCAGCACGTCCACCTCGCCGGCGTCGGCCAGCGACTGCAGGGTGCGGTACACCGTGGTCAGCCCGACCGAGTCGCCCCGGTGCTTGAGCATGTCGTGCAGCTCCTGCGCGCTGCGGAAGTCCTCGATCTCGTCCAGGACCGCCGAGACGGCGGCTCGCTGCCGAGTGGATCGGGCGCGCGGCGACGGGCCTGCGGTGGTCACCGTGGGTCCTCCTGGGGGTGGGTTCGTCTAGCACCTCATTGTGCCAGCCCCGTACTGGCGATCGGGTCGCTCTCCCGCGCTCCGTTCGCAGTTGTGGCGTGGAGGTCGTCGCCGGTGTTCTGCTGGGCCGAGGTCGCCTGGCCGGGGATCGCGGTCTTGCAGACCTCGGGTCCGTGGTCGACGGCGGCGCGGTGGCGGCGGCGGGCCAGCGGTGCGGCGATCGCGCTGAACACCGCGAAGATCGCGATGGCGAGCAGCACGATGGCCGGGCCCGAGGGCACATCGGCCTGGTAGGAGCCGGTCACGCCGGCCACCGCGACGGTGATGCCGAGCGCGATGGCCGCCGCCTGGGTGGCGGCGAAGGAGCGGGTGAGCTGTTGGGCCGCCGCCACCGGGACCACCATGAGCGCGCTGACCAGCAGCAGTCCCACCACCCGCATGGCCACGGTCACGGTGACGGCGGCGGTCACGGCCAGCAGCAGGTTGAGGACGCGAACCGGAATTCCGGTGACCCGGGCGAACTCCTCGTCCTGGCAGACCGCGAAGAGCTGGCGGCGCAGCCCGATGGTGATGGCGATCACCACGGCTGCGAGTACCGCGATGGTGCCCAGGTCGGAGGGGGAGACGGTGAGGATGGAGCCCCAGAGGTAGCTCTCCAGGCTGCCGCTGCCGGCCTGGGCGCTCACGCTGACCAGCAGCTTCCCGCAGGCCATGCCGCCGTAGAAGAGCATCGCCAGGGCGATGTCGCCGCGCTGCTTGCCGCGCGCGCGGACGAGTTCCATGACGATCGCGCCGAGCACGCAGACCAGGACGGCCATCCAGATCGGGCTGGTCTGGAACAGGAAACCCAGGCCGACACCGGTCAGCGCGACATGGCCGATGCCGTCGCCCATCAGGGCCTGCCGCCGCTGCACCAGGTAGACACCGACGGCGGGCGCGGTGACGCCCACCAGGATGGCGGCGATCAGCGCGCGCTGCATGAAGTCGTAGTTGAGCATGTCGATCATGCGAGCAGCCTCGGGGTGTTGTTCGGGTGGTCGTCGTCCGAGTGCGGGTGGACGTGATCGTGGCCGGGCAGGGCGTGCTGTCCGACCTCCTTCGGGGGCGGGCCGTCGTGCGAGACGCAGCCGTCGCGGAGCACCACGGCCCGGTCGATCAGCGGCTCCAGCGGGCCGAGTTCGTGCAGTACGAGCAGGACGGCGGCGCCGCGCTCGACCTCCCGGCGCAGGGTGTCGGCGAGGATCTGCTGGCTGGCCATGTCCACCCCGGCCATCGGCTCGTCCATGATCAGCAGGTCCGGGGTGCCGACCAGAGCGCGGGCGATCAGCACCCGTTGGTGCTGGCCGCCGGAGAGGTTGGCCACCCCGTCCTCGGCACGGTCCAGCATGCCGACGGCGTCCAGGGCCCGGTCCACGGCCTCCCGGTCCTTGCGACGGAACGGCAGCAGCCGGTGCTGCGGCAGCCGACCGGTGGAGACCACCTCGCGGACGGTCGCGGGCACGCCACCCGCCGCGGTGGTGCGCTGGGGCACGTACCCGATCCGGTGCCACTCCTTGAACCTGGCGTACGGCGTGCCGAAGAGCTCGAGTCCGCCGCGCTCCAGCGGGACCGAGCCGATCACGGTTTTGACGGTGGTCGACTTGCCGGAGCCGTTCGCGCCGAGCAGTGCGACCACCTCGCCGGGCCGCACCACGAGGTCGATGCCGCGCAGGACGGGACGGCCTTCGAGCGAGGCGACGGCGTCGCGGAGCGAGACGGCGGCAGGCGCGGCGCCCGCGGGGAGCGGGTGCCGCGCCGGGGCGGAGCCCGTCGGCACCGTGTCGGGTATGACAGAGCTCATGGGGTGTCCTCTTGGTCCTCGTGGTCCTCTTGGGCCTCTTGGTGTTGCTCGGCTCGTGCCGCTTGGCTCGCCTGGGGGCGCCTAGACCGGGTTGCCGGGGCCTGGATCGCCGCGCCTGGACTGCCGGGTCTGGATTGCCGGGCCCGGGGTTTGCTCAGCTCTTGGCGCCGAGGGCGGCCTGAAGGTTGGTCAGGTTCTGATGCATGATCGAGAAGTAATCGTTGCCGGACGGGTCCTTCACGCCCTCGATCGGGTCGAGCACGGCGGTCTTCAGGCTGAGGTCCTTGGCGACGGTCTTGGCCAGGTCCGGGCTGACCAGCGCCTCGAAGAAGATCGTGGTGACGCCGTTGTCCTTGGCGGCCTTCTGGATCGTGGCGAGGCGGGCCGGGGTCGGCTCGGCCTCCGGGTCCACGCCGTTGATGGCGATCTGGTTCAGGCCGTAGTGGTCGGCGAGGTAGCCGAAGGCGGCGTGGCTGGTGACGAAGGTCTTGGTCTTGGTGTCCTTCAGCCCGGCCTGGAACTCCTGGTCGAGCGCAGACAGTCTGGTGACCAGCGCGTCGGTGTTCTTCTGGTAGTCGGCGGCGTGGTCCGGGTCGGCCTTGGCCAGCTCGGCGCCGACGCTCTTGGCGACTGCGGTGTACCGGGTCGGGTCGAGCCAGATGTGCGGGTCGCCCGCCGCGTCGGTGTGGTCGTGCCCACCCTGGCTCTGGGTGCCCTCATCCAGGTGGTGGTCGACCAGCGGGGAGGCGGCGGTGGCATCCACCACGTGCTTGGCGGAGCCCTGCTCGACCGCCTTGTCGACGGAGGGCTGGAGACCCTTGAGGTAGACCACCAGGTCCGCGCTCTGAATGGAGGCGACCTGCTTGGCCTTGAGTTCGAGATCGTGCGGTTCGACTCCGGCAGCGGTGAGGTCGGTGACCTTCACATGACTGCCGCCGATCTGCTCGGCGAGGAACTCCATGGGGTAGAACGACGCAACCACGTTCAGCTTGCCGTTGCCGCCCTTGCCCGCTGCACTGCTCGAACCGCCGCAGGCGGTCAGGGCGAGGGCGCCCGCGACGGCGGTGGCGGTCAGGGCTATCGAGGTGGTCGGGAGACGTCGCAGCATCATGACAACCATTGTCATCTTTACTGGAAATGATTGTCAACTCACCTGATTGGCGTATGAACCATGGCTGCGTGAGAGCTGTGTCACGTGGGGCGTGCGAGCGGGAGGGTGCGCACGAGGACGCGTGCGTCGGTGGGAGTGGAATGTGTCGACAGGAGGGCGCATGCGTCGACAGGAGGGGCGTGCTCGCGTCAGGCTGGTCGTGCGGGCGTGGATGGGCCGACCCGCAATACTGATTTGAACCGTCTACCCACGAGCCCGGTAACCTGAGGTATTCGGGTGCGCGCAACCAGCCGCGCCTTGACCGTGCCGTCGAACTGACGTCGTACTGAAGAGAGCACTGTGGCCGCCGACAAGATCGACACGATTGTCAGCCTGAGCAAGCGCCGTGGCTTCGTCTACCCCTGCAGCGAGATCTATGGCGGTACGCGTGCCGCCTGGGACTACGGGCCACTGGGCGTGGAGCTCAAGGAGAACATCAAGCGCCAGTGGTGGCGTGCGGTGGTCACCGCTCGGGAGGACGTCGTCGGACTCGACTCATCGGTGATCCTGGCCCGCGAGGTCTGGGAGGCGTCCGGCCACGTCGCCACCTTCAACGACCCGCTGACCGAGTGCCTCTCCTGCCACAAGCGGTTCCGTGCGGACCACCTGGAGGAGGCGTACGAGGCCAAGCACGGCAAGCTGCCGGCCAACGGCCTCGCCGACATCAACTGCCCGAACTGCGGCAACAAGGGCGCCTTCACGGAGCCCAAGGAGTTCTCGGGCATGCTGAAGACGCACCTCGGTGTCACCGAGGACGCGAGCGGCCTGGCCTACCTGCGTCCGGAGACCGCGCAGGGCATCTTCACCAACTTCAAGGCGGTGCAGACCACTTCGCGCAAGAAGCCGCCGTTCGGCATCGCCCAGGTCGGCAAGAGCTTCCGCAACGAGATCACCCCCGGCAACTTCATCTTCCGCACCCGTGAGTTCGAGCAGATGGAGATGGAGTTCTTCGTCAAGCCGGGCGAGGACGAGAAGTGGCACGAGTACTGGCTTGAGCAGCGCTGGAACTGGTACGTGGACCTGGGTCTGCGCACCGAGAACATGCGCTACTTCGAGCACCCGAAGGAGAAGCTCTCCCACTACGCCAAGCGCACGGTGGACATCGAGTACCGCTTCAACTTCGGCGGCAGCGAGTTCTCCGAGCTGGAGGGCGTCGCCAACCGGACCGACTACGACCTCGCGGTGCACAGCGAGCACTCCGGCCAGGACCTGAAGTACTTCGACCAGGAGTCCGGCGAGCGCTACTTCCCGTACGTCATCGAGCCCGCAGCCGGTCTGAACCGCGCCATGCTGGCCTTCCTGCTGGACGCCTACTTCGAGGACGAGGCGCCCAACGCCAAGGGCAAGATGGAGAAGCGCGTCGGCATGCGGCTCGACCCGCGCCTGGCTCCGGTCAAGGTCGCCGTCCTGCCGCTGTCGCGCAACGCCGACCTCTCGCCGAAGGCGCGCGGCCTGGCCGCCGACCTGCGGACGGCCTGGAACGTCGAGTTCGACGACGCCGGCGCCATCGGCAAGCGCTACCGCCGCCAGGACGAGATCGGCACGCCGTTCTGCGTCACCGTCGACTTCGACACCCTCGAGGACAACGCGGTCACCATCCGCGAGCGCGACACCATGGCGCAGGAGCGCGTCTCCCTCGACCAGGTGAAGTCCTACCTGGCGGCCCGCCTGATCGGCTGCTGACGGGTTCTGCCGCTGATTCCCACCCACTGGCCCCCGCGCGGTTCGCTCCGCGCGGGGGCCAGTGGGGTTGAGGGCCATGGCTTCGGCTCTGTGGTCACCGCGGGTGTCGGGCCTCGACCTGCTGCGGGTCGAGCGGTTGGGCGGCGGGCCGTTGAGCGTCGAGGTTGGGCGTCGACGTCTTCGGTGCCGGCTTGTTGGACATCGGCCTGTGGAGTTGTCAGGAGGCCGGCTCGGCCAGGCGGCTGCGAGCCTCCATGAGGGCGAATCCAAGCAGGTTGAGGCCGCGCCACTCGGCGGGCTTGGCCGCCCGCTCGTTCTCGGCGGCGAGGCCTATGCCCCAGAGCCGGTCCAGCGGGCTGGCCTCCACCAGAACTCGCTGGGCGGTACCGAGCAGGTACTCCCGAAGGGCCTCGTTCTGACCGAACTTGGCCACATTGCCCTGGATCACCAGCTCGAACCGCTCGGCTGCCCAACGCTGCTCGTCGAAGCCGCGGACCAGCCGCCCGAGCTTCTTCGCCTCGGCCGGCGTGCGAGCGGCGAGAATCCGCGGCAATACCTCGTCGTCTCCGAAGAGCCGGGCCTTGCCCGCCATCATCCAGTGCTCGGCCGTCGCGTATGTCACTCCGTCCACGGTGAACCTGGCCGGCCACCACTGGCTGAGCGAACCCGGACCGCTCCGGCCGTCCCGCTCCGGCCGGTGCCCCCAGAAGAACAGGTACTTGGGGCGGGCGCCTGCTGCCACGAGTGCGGTGAGCTCCTCGCGGGAACGGGCGTCGGCCGGGGACTGGGGCTGGTGCGTCGTCATATCGTCATCCTGACACGAAGGGCGACGGACAGCCCCTGATTTTCCCTCTCCCCTGGCGGGCGTTCCCTTGTTGGGTCGCACCACGTCGGGATCGCTCTGCCATGTCTCGCCCCCGTTCTGCCCCGCGTGTTCTGCCCTACCTTGTCCAGCTCTGACTTGCCCCGGCGAGCCTGTTCCGTCCGGGTTCGCTTCGCCTGGGCCTCTTCCACCTGGGCCTGTTGCGGTTCGGTCAGCCCATCCGTCCTGCCCGCTCCGGCCCGTCTGCCCAGGGCGCTTGTGTTGCCGGTCCAGCCCTGCCCGTCTGGATGGACCGACTGTCTCAGGCGACCGTGCGGGGCAGCCGGGTGCTGAGCAGGAAGATGGCCACCGAGCCGGTCAGCTGGAGGGTCAGGACCAGAGCCAGCGCGTGGGCGATACCTATGGACGGGGACACGGCGAGGAAGAGCGTCCCGAGAGTGGCCACTCCAAGTGCCAAGCTGGACTGCTGGGTTGTGGCCAGTACCCCGCTGCCGACCCCGGCACGTTCGGCCGGGACCTTGGACAGGACCACGCGGAACAACGGCGTCCCGATCAGGCCTTGGCCGATGCCGGCCAGCGCCACGCCGGGTAGCATCCGCCACGGCGAGAAGTGCGCCCAGTCCAGCAGCACCGGGGCGACCAGGATGGCCAGTCCCGAACCCTGGACCACAGCACCGGCCGTGATCACCCGGCTGCCGAACCGGCCGATCAGGCGCGGCCCGCTCAATGAGGCGGAGAAGTAGCCGGCAGCCATGGGGACCAGCGCCCACCCCGCCGCTACCGGACCGAGCCGGAGCCCCTGCTGCAGCATGACGGCCACCACGAACATGAACCCGCCGAAGCCTGTGAAGTACGGCACGGCGACCCCGAGGCCCCAGCGCATCTCCGGTATCCGCAGCAGGGAGAGCGGCACCAGCGGCACCTGACCCGCCCGCTCCGCCCGGTGCTCCACGTAAAGGAACGCGGTAGTGAGGAAGGGGAAGGCGCCGAGCAGCACCCAGGACCAGAGCGGCCAGCCCGCCGCCCGCCCTTCCATCAGTGGCAGAAACAGCGCGAGCAGTGCCGCCGTCAGCAGCGCCGTCCCGGGCAGGTCGACCCCGGCCGCGTGCGGCGACCGGCTCTCCGGTACGTACGGGAACGCGAGGACGGCGGTGAGCAGCGCGAACGGGACGTTCAGCAGGAACACGGCCCGCCAGCTGGTGCCGAAGAGGTTGGCGGCGATCAGCATTCCGCCGAGAACCTGCCCGATCACCACGGCGATGCCGCCGACCGCGCCGTAGATGCTGAGGGCTCGGGCGCGCTGCGCACCACTGCTGGCAGCGGTGATGGTCGCGAGCACCTGCGGCAGGAGCAGTGCGGCCGAGGCGCCCTGGGCGGCCCGGGCGGCGACCAGTGTCCAGGCGGTGGGAGCGAGGCCGCAGAGCAGGGAGGCGGCGGTGAAGGCCGCGGCGCCGGTGATGAAGAGCCGGCGCCGTCCGAAGGAGTCGCCAAGCCGCCCGCCGAGTACCAGCAGTACGGCGAATGCGATGCCGTATCCGGCGGCAACGAGCTCCAGGACTGCGGGGCCGGCGGTCAGGTCATGGTCGATGGTGGGCAGGGCGACGTTGACGACGAAGAAGTCGAGCATCGGCAAAAAGGCGCCGAGCAGGACGGTGACCAGACCGGCCGTCCCGAGAGTGGGAGCGGCAGACTGGGCCGCGGAGCGCTGAGACTGTGAAGGTATGGCCGGGGTCTGCGGAATCGCTAGTTGCTGGGTCACGAGTACCACGATCCGGCTTCGCTCACCCTGGTACCAGACACCGTTTATCCAGGTATAACAAGTACCTGGAAACAGGATCCGATTTCCCGCATCCTTGGTCCCATGACAACTATCGCCGCGCCGACCGACAGCCGTCGGAGCGAGCTTGCGACCTTCCTGCGCAGCCGCCGGGAGAGGATCTCGCCGGAGCAGGTCGGCCTGCCGCTGACCGGGCGCCGTCGGACCCCGGGACTGCGCCGCGAGGAGGTCGCGCAGCTCGCCGCCGTAGGAGTCACCTGGTACACGTGGCTCGAGCAGGGGCGGGACATCCAGGTCTCGGCCCAGGTGCTGGACTCGGTGGCCCGAGCCCTGCAACTCGACCGGAGCGAGCGGGCCCACCTCTTCGTCCTGGCCGGCTCGGAGGATCCGGCTCCCGTCCAGGACTGCCCGACCATCACTCCCTCCGTGCGGGCCGTGCTGGAGCAGCTCGAACCGATGCCCGCCGTGGTACTCAACAGCCGGTACGACATCCTGGCGTACAACCGCGCCTACACCTGGCTCGTGGGCGATCTCGACGAGATGCCGTTCGAGGACCGGAACCTGCTGTGGCTGGTGTTCTCGGACTCCAGTTTCGCCTCGGTACTGGTGGACGTCCAGGGAGCCCGGGAGTCCGTGACGGCCCGCTTCCGGGCGGCTATGGCCGAGCATTCTTCGGAACCGGTCTGGAAGAACCTTCTTCAGCGTCTGCGCCGGACGTTTCCCGAGTTCGAGGAGCTCTGGGAGCGGCACGAGGTGGCCGCCCAGACCAATGGGCTCAAGCGCTTCCTGCTTCCCGACGTCGGGCTGGTCCGCTTCGAGTACACCAACCTGTGGCTCGGGCCCCGGCCGAGCACGCGGCTGGTGGCCTACACGCCACAGGACGAGGAGACGCGCAGTCGTCTGGAGCAGCTCGCGGCCATGCGCTGAGTCGCACCCCAGTCGATGAGGCAGGGGCCAATGGGCGGGTGCTCCACCTACGGCGCCCTCGTCGGCTGCCGTCCGATCAGCCGGCCTTTGACAGTGGCTGGCTGCTGACCCAACCATCTTTTGATGGAACGGAGTTGAGGAAAGGCTGGTGGTAGGGATCGCACCGGCAAGGGCGAGTGCGATGCAGAGCCACGCCAGCGGCAGCTCCGCACAGAGCGCCATCGTCACGGCACCGGCGAGGTGGCCACCATGTGCCGCTGTATGGAGGTCGTACCAGGCATCGCCGAGCAGCAAGGCCGCGGCCACTGCTGCCGCCGGTCGACTGCCGGGGCTGCTCCGCCGCAGGAGCGTACCGGTAGTGATCAGGGCGACAGCCTCCAGGTAGTCGAGCGCTGGCCAGCCCCTGCCTGCTCCAGGGGGCGGCCAGAGCTGTGGCCCAGGGCAGCAGCGCCACTCCGCAGGCGGTCAGCATCCGTTGCACGCTCATGACGTTCGCCCGGCCCGCATCCGGGCTGACAGCGAGTCGTCGTGCGGGACTCGTACCTGTACCGAGCCGCAGGGCGGCCCATCGGCCCAGGCCAGCCAGAAGGCGTCGGCGAGCTGGACCACCCGGGCCGGGCGATGGCTTCGACCCAGCAGACCGCCATTGGTGAAGGTGATTTCGGGCAGTGAACCGTCGATCGGCAGCCGCCCCCAGGCGAAGCCGGTCGGACCGTCGGTGCCTACCCGGCATCGGGCTCCGCGCAGCACCTGGTGGTCACCGAGTGCGGAAGCCACCATCACATCCAGCAACTCGCCGAACTCGTAGACCTCCAGGGAGGCGCGCTTTCGTTCGGCGGGGCTCGCCCGGACCGACCACGGACCCACATGCGCGGTACCGCCCCCGCCGTCGGCCAGGCACTCGCCCCAACCACCGTCGACCAGAACCTCATTGGGGCGGGTGGCAGATCCGGACTGAGGTGCGGTTGACGTCGAGCGACTTGTTCTCGTCATGTCGCCAAGATTCGCGGATGACTGACTCCATGTCGGTAGCGCGTACATCCGTCCTGGGGGTGTACCTAGCTACAGCATTGATTCGGATGCCCACTTCATGGATCGGCCCGATCGGGTGCCCATAGGCTGTGCGGCATGTCGAGTTCCGCCCTCCGCCGTGCTCGCGCCTGGGGTGCCGAGCATGCTCCGTGGTCGGCGGCCATCCGGCGGGATGCCGTGTTCATCGCGGCCGGAGTGCCGCTGGGTCTGCCTCCCGTCCTCGCTCTGTGCATGACCAAGGTCGGTGCGCTGCTCCCCCTCGTGGTGTTCTGCCTTGACCTGCTGACGATCGCTCAGCGAAGCCGCTTCCGTGAGCTGCGTGGTCTGATGATCCCCAGCCAGGTGGCTCCGGATGCGGGCTGGCTGGTGCGCCTGCGCTCCGGCTTCACCTGGCGGCAGGCCGGGTACCACCCGATCGTCGCACCGGTCATCGCCGTCGGCGCCCCGCTGGTACTGGCTGCCGGGGGCGCGGCTCTGGTGCTGGCCACGGTCTACGGCTGGGCGTGCCTGCTGCCGAAGGAGAGCTCGTCCCGCTTCGCTGCCGGTCGGACGGGGGCCGATGCCGCGCTCACCGTCGCCGGCCTGGCCTTGCTGTTCGTGCTGCCCTGGGCAGTGGCTTGGCTGGCCAGGATCGACGGACGGGCGGCCCGTGTCCTGCCCGGGCCGAACCGGGCGGAGGTTCTGGAGCGCCGAGTCGAGCACCTCGCCGAGAGCAGGGCGGGCGTGGTGGACGCGGCGGATTCCGAACGCCGGCGGATAGAAAGGGACTTGCACGACGGTGCCCAGCAGCGGCTGGTCTCGCTGGCGGTGAATCTCGGCCTGGCCCGGCGCACCCTCAAGGATGTACCGCCCGAGGCCATGCAGGTCATCATCGAGGCGCACGAGGAGGCCCAGGCCGCCATCGCCGAGCTTCGTGACCTCGTCCGAGGGCTCCACCCCGTGGTCTTGGAGGACCGCGGCCTGGACGCGGCACTCTCAGGCATCGCGGCACGGGCCCCCGTCCCGGTCCGCCTGACGGTGAACCTCCCTGACCGCATCGCCCCGACCGTCGAGGCCGTCGCCTACTTCACGGTCTCGGAGGCCCTGGCCAACGTGGCGAAGCATGCCCGGGCCTCCCGCGTCGATCTGTCGGTACGACAGGACTCCGGCCGGGTCCGCATCGTCATAGCCGACGACGGCGTCGGCGGCGCCGACCCGAGCAGGGGCACCGGACACGCTCATACGCGGAGTCTCCGGCGAGATACGGGCGAGAACGTCTTCCGGTCGGCTGCGACTGGAGGGGGTGAGCGGCCCGGTATGGGGCAAATCAACGTCGGGATCGATCTCGGCCAGGGAGCTAGGCTCCTCGGAGGTCGACGTGGCGTCCAGCTCAGGGCAGATGGATCTGGGCTTCGCACTCCCTCCCAGAGCAGTGACGGCGACCACCACATCCGGTCCGGTCGTTGTCACCGTCCCGGGAGGGAACACCCGGTACCGAGTGGACGGGCACACGAGCTCGCATTCCTGGAACGTCGACCCGGACGTGGAGGACAGCAGCTCCGCCCGCAAGATCGACATCACATCAATGTCCGGCCCGGTGACGGTCTCCTCCACCTCGGTCGACTCCAGCCCCGGGTCGGTCCCGTCCAGTGAGTCGGTTCCATTGAGCGCCCCGGTTCCATCGAGTGCCCCGGCCGCGTCCGGTGAGCCGGCCGCTTTCCGTGAACCGGCGCCCGGAGCCCCGAGACCTGGCATGTCGGCGGTACCGCCCGCTTCGTCCCCCGGACAGCCGTAGGTGCCGGGGAACCGCGAACGCCGGACCGGATGCCAGCGCTGGACTTAGGCACCGGACCGGACACGGACACGCAGGTGCCGGACCAGACGTACGCATCCGACCGGATGCGGGCACTGGACACTGGTACCGGACCGGCGGCCGGTACCGAACCGCCCCCAGACACCGGAGCAACCGAAGGCCGTGACCGACCCACGGGTCGGCCACAGCCGACCACAGAGCCGAACGGGGGACCACCTGGGGGACAATGGAGAGTCTCGGACCGCCGCCCGCGCCGAATCACAGTCGCCCTTGCCGACCCTGAGGACTCCGCCCGTATGACCTCCGTGCCCGCGTCCAGCTCCGCCTCCAGCGCCGCACCCACGCCCAGTGGCGAACCCATGCCCGGCGTCGCACCCACATCCGGCGTCGCACCGAAGCCCGGCACCCCGGCGTCCGGCGGCGCCCCCGCCCCTCAGGCCGCTCCTACCTCCGCCCCCGAGTTCGCCCCCCTGAACATCGGCCCCATGCAGGTGTGGCCCCCGGTCGTGCTGGCGCCGATGGCGGGCATCACCAACGCCCCGTTCCGGACGCTCTGCCGCGAGCAGAGTGGAGGCAGGGGGTTGTACGTCTCCGAGATGATCACGACGCGTGCACTGGTCGAGCGCAATGCCAAGACCATGCAGTTGATCAAGTTCGACCCGAGTGAGAAGCCGCGTTCGATCCAGCTGTACGGGGTGGACCCGGTGACGGTCGGCCGGGCCGCCAGGATGATCTCGGAGGAGAACCTCGCCGATCACATCGACCTCAACTTCGGCTGCCCCGTTCCGAAGGTGACCCGCAAGGGCGGCGGTTCCGCTCTGCCGTACAAGCGCAACCTGCTGCGCGAGATCCTGCGCGAGGCGGTCGGCAACGCGGGCGGCCTGCCGGTGACCATGAAGATGCGCAAGGGTATCGATGACGATCATCTGACCTACCTGGACGCGGGCCGGATCGGCGCGGAGGAGGGCGTTTCGGCGATCGCCCTGCACGGTCGTACCGCTGCGCAGCACTACGGCGGCACCGCGGACTGGTCGGCCATCGCCCGGCTGCGCGAGTCCGTCCCGTCGGAGATCCCGGTACTGGGCAACGGGGACATCTGGTCGGCGAACGACGCGGTGCGGATGATGCGCGAGACCGGCTGCGACGGTGTGGTCGTCGGCCGTGGCTGCCTCGGTCGGCCATGGCTGTTCAAGGATCTGGTCTCGATCTTCGAAGGCGAGGTGGACTACGCCCGACCGACCTTCGGCTATGTGGCGCAGGCGATGGTGCGGCACGCCCAACTGCTCGGTGAGTGGCTGGAGGACGAGGCACGGGGTGTCATCGACTTCCGTAAGCATGTCGCCTGGTACACCAAGGGCTTCTCGGTGGGTTCCGAGCTCCGGGTGAAGCTTGCGATGTCCAGTTCGCTGGCTGAACTGGCGGAGACGCTGGGCCAGATCGAGCAGGACCAGTGTTGGCCCGCCGGTGCCGACGGTCCGCGTGGGCGGACCAGCGGAAACAACCGGGTGGTGCTCCCGGACGGCTGGCTGGACGATCCGTACGACTGTGCGTTGCCCAGCGCGGAGGCCGAGTTGGACATGTCTGGCGGGTGACTTAGACGTCACGTCGAATTTGTTTCTTCCGGGCTGCTTGCCGGAACGGATGGGCCCTCTTGGACGATATGGCCAAGAGGGCTCCTTTCTGGCAGATTTTAGTAACAGGGAGATGTCACTACATCGACACAGTGCAATCATTGGCGCATGTCGCCTACGCTCGACAGCTGACGTGCACCCGTGACGCTTGCCACATATCGTGGCGATTGACGGCCGGCCGAGTGGGTTCGCTGGGCTGTCGGGGCGTGAATCGCTTCCCGAAGGGGCCCGGTAGCGGATCGGCGCAGCTGGCTGCAGGAAATCAAGCCGGGGCAACACCAAGGTCGATCAGTCGCTACTGTCTGTCCGGTTCGTGTGATCTTCAGGTTTCCATGTGTTCACTACTTGAACGGTTGCTAGCGTCAGCCGGACGATTTCACCAACAGAGGTAAACGCCCTGATGGGCATTCGATCTGTTGGGTCACGGCCCACTTCGAGGCGCACACGGCCTATTGGCGGCGCGACGGCGCCTTCGAAATGGGTATGTTCTCCGGCGTCAGGGCAACCGTGTGCGAGGAGACCGACCCGTGGCGGCTCAGCAGAAGTTTGTTTACTCCTTCACCGAAGGAAACAAGGACCTGAAGGATCTACTCGGCGGCAAGGGCGCGAACCTCGCCGAGATGACCAACCTGGGCCTCCCCGTCCCTCCGGGGTTCACCATCACCACCGAGGCGTGCAAGGTCTTCCTGGAGACCGGCAGTGAGCCGGCCTCGCTGCACAAGGAGATCAGCGAGCACCTGGACTCGCTGGAGCAGCAGATGGGCAAGCGGCTCGGCCAGCCCGACAACCCGCTGCTGGTATCGGTCCGCTCGGGTGCCAAGTTCTCGATGCCCGGGATGATGGACACCGTCCTGAACATCGGTCTCTCCGATGCCTCGGTGGCCGGTCTGGCCGCCCAGTCCGGCAACGAGCGCTTCGCCTGGGACTCCTACCGCCGCCTGGTCCAGATGTTCGGCAAGACCGTACTGGGCGTGGAGGGCGAGCTCTTCGAGGAGGCGCTGGAGGGAGTCAAGCAGGCCAAGGGCAGCACCAACGACCTGGACCTCACCACCGAGGACCTCAAGGCGCTGGTGGAGACCTTCAAGGCGATCGTGCTCCGTGAGACCGACCGGGAGTTCCCGCAGGACCCGCGCGAGCAGATGGACCTGGCGATCCACGCGGTCTTCCATTCCTGGAACGGCGACCGGGCCCGTCTGTACCGCCGTCAGGAGCGCATCCCGAACGACCTGGGCACGGCGGTCAACATCTGCAGCATGGTCTTCGGCAACCTCGGCGAGGACTCCGGTACCGGTGTCGCCTTCACCCGTGACCCCTCCACCGGTGCCGTCGGCGTCTACGGCGACTACCTGTCCAACGCCCAGGGCGAGGACGTGGTGGCCGGTATCCGCAACACCCTGCCGCTCGCCGAGCTGGAGCAGCTCGACAAGAAGTCGTACGACGAGCTGATGGCGATCATGCACAAGCTCGAACTGCACTACCGCGACCTGTGCGACATCGAGTTCACCATCGAGCGCGGCAAGCTCTGGATGCTGCAGACCCGGGTCGGCAAGCGCACCGCCGCCGCCGCCTTCCGGATCGCCGTCCAGCTGGTCGACCAGGGCCTGATCGACCTGGACGAGGCGCTGCAGCGGGTGACCGGCGGCCAGCTGGCGCAGCTGATGTTCCCGCGCTTCGCCGCCGACGAGACCGCCAAGCGCGTCGCCTGGGGCATCGCCGCCTCGCCCGGTGCCGCCGTCGGCAAGGTGGTCTTCGACTCGTACACCGCCGTCAAGTGGTCGCGTTCCGGTGAGAAGGTGATCCTGGTCCGCCGGGAGACCAACCCGGACGACCTGGACGGCATGATCGCCGCCGAGGGCATCCTGACCTCCCGCGGCGGCAAGACCTCGCACGCGGCCGTGGTCGCCCGCGGGATGGGCAAGACCTGTGTCTGCGGCGCCGAGGAACTCGAGGTGGACACCAAGCGCCGCCGCTTCACCACCGGCGACGGGCAGGTCGTGGAGGAGGGCGACCTGGTCTCCATCGACGGTTCGACCGGCAAGGTCTACCTCGGTGAGGTCCCGGTCGTGCCGTCCCCGGTGGTCGAGTACTTCGAGGGCACCCTGCACGCCGGCGCCGACGTCCAGGGCGGCCTGGTCCAGTCCGTGCACCGGCTGATGGCGCACGCCGACGTCCGCCGCCGGCTGGCCGTGCGGGCCAACGCAGACAACGCCGAGGACGCCAACCGTGCCCGCCGCTACGGTGCCCAGGGCATCGGCCTGTGCCGCACCGAGCACATGTTCCTCGGCGAGGAGCGCCGCAGGGAGGTCGAGCACCTGATCCTGGCGGACAACGACAAGGACCGCGAGCAGGCCCTCTCCGCCCTCCTCCCGCTGCAGAAGGGCGACTTCGTCGAGCTCTTCCAGTCGATGGACGGACTCCCGGTCACCGTCCGGCTGCTCGACCCGCCGCTGCACGAGTTCCTCCCCGACATCACCGAGCTCTCGGTTCGGGTGGCCCTCGCCGAGGCCCGCAAGGACCCGAACGAGAACGACCTGCGCCTGCTCCAGGCCGTGCACCGGCTGCACGAGCAGAACCCGATGCTGGGCCTGCGCGGTGTCCGGCTCGGCCTGGTCATCCCCGGCCTGTTCGGGATGCAGGTCCGGGCGATCGCGGAGGCGGCGGCCGAGCGCAAGCTCGCCGGCGGTGACCCGCGTCCGGAGGTGATGATCCCGCTGGTCGGTACCGTCCAGGAGCTGGAGCTGGTCCGCGACGAGTGCGAGCGCGTCCTGGCCGAGGTCGCGAAGTCCACCGGCGTCAAGCTGGACATCAAGCTCGGCACCATGATCGAGCTGCCCCGTGCGGCGGTGACGGCCGGTCAGATCGCCGAGGCCGCCGAGTTCTTCTCCTTCGGCACCAACGACCTGACCCAGACCGTCTGGGGCTTCTCCCGGGACGACGTGGAGGCATCCTTCTTCACCGCGTACCTGGAGAAGGGCATCTTCGGGGTCTCGCCGTTCGAGACCATCGACCGCGACGGCGTCGGCTCCCTGGTCAAGCACGCCGTGGTGGCCGGTCGGGCCACCCGCCCCGACCTCAAGCTCGGTGTCTGCGGCGAGCACGGCGGCGACCCGGAATCGGTCCACTTCTTCCACGAGGTGGGGCTGGACTACGTATCCTGCTCTCCCTTCCGGATTCCGGTGGCGCGCCTGGAGGCAGGCCGTGCCGCCCTCGAGACGGCGGGTAGCGACTCGCGCTGACGGGGACATCCCCCGAACAGCGGACGATCGCTGACCGCAACCCCCTCCGTCGGAGGGGCGTGCGGCGGAGCTCGGCGCAGGAGAGCCGCCGTACGTGGCAGCCGGGGCGGGAACGGACAATGGCGTCCGTTCCCGCCCCGGCGGCGTTCCGCCCGGTGCCGGCGGAACGGCCGGACGGGTGAGCTGGGTACCCGGTGTTCCGGTGCCTGACCCGTACCGGGCAAGCTGGAGCGCATGACCAGCCGAATCCGTCTGATCGCCATCGTCGCCGTGCTGTGCTGTGCGGTGATCGCCGCTGCCGTCTACGCCCTGCTCGGCACCGGCAAGACGGCGTCCAGCAAGACCTCCGCCCACTCGGCCTCCCCGGCGGCCGCGGCCGGCTCCGGAGCCCCTAAGCCCTCCGCACCGGCGAAGCCGTCGGCCTCCGGCGCCTGGGTGCCCACCAACTCGGCCATGGCCGACGTGTGCCGTAGCAAGCTGCCCAGCCAGGCCCGGGACACCCTCTCGCTGATCGCCAAGGGCGGCCCGTACCCGTACCGCACGGACGGCGTGGTCTTCGAGAACCGCGAGAACCGGCTGCCCAGGCGGTCAGGCGGCTACTACCACGAGTACACCGTGGTCACCCCCGGCTCCGGTGACCGGGGTACCCGGCGGGTCGTCACCGGCACCCAGGGTGAGGAGTACTGGACCGCGGACCACTACAGCACCTTCCAGGAGATCGACTCCCGCTGCTGAGCCCTCTCGTTCCCGAGGGCTCCGACCGGCTGACCACCCTTCAAAACCGACCGGGCGGGCGACCGGGACGAACGGCACGCACGCAGGCGGCCTGCTCGGTGTTCACGGCCCGGATCACATGCGGTCCCGTCCGCGGTCCCGACCTGTGCCCTTGTGCGCGGCCAGGCCCCCTGCCCCGCCCTCGTCCGGAGTCGGAATGTCGGCCGCGCAGGTGCGCCGGTGCCCTCCGCCTGCGGCTGCGAGCTGCGGAGGGCACCGGCGCGGTTCGGGCGGTCACGCCCGCACGGTCAGACCTGGATCAGCGGGAAGCCCTGTCTGAGGCACTCCTGGTTGATCTTCGGGTCGGGGGCGGTCGGCGAGGTCGCGGCCGCGATCCGGAGCTCGATGATGTCCCGGACGGCCGGCCACTCCTCGTCGAGGATCGAGTAGAACGCGGTGCTGCGGACGACCCCGTCCAGTCCCCGCGAGTGGGCGCGGCGGACGCCCTCGCTGGTCGCGCCGAGCCGTTCGATGGCCGCCCGGGAACGCAGGTTCCGGGCGTCGGCGCGCAGCGAGATCCGCTGGACCTGCCAGGTCTCGAAGGCGTGCCGCAGCATCAGCAGCTTGGCCTCGGTGTTGATGCCGGTGCCCTGGGCCCGCGGCGAGAGCCAGGTGTTGCCGATCTCGGCGGCGTCCGGCACCGCGGCCAGCGGGTCGCCGTGCGGCACGCCCGGCACCGGCGGCCAGACCAGCGGGCCCTGCCAGTAGTCGAGTTCCAGGAAGCGGGTGGACCCCACCACGCTGTTGTCCGCGGTACTCACGATGGCGAACGGCAGCGACTTGCCCGCGACCTGGTCGGCGAGGGCGCGGCCGATGTACTCCCGGGCGGCTTCCAGGCCGTGCGGGACGGGAGTGAAGGCGTAGGTCGTACGGTCCTCGGCGCCGGCCGTGGCCAGGGCCTCGGCGTGGTGCTCGGCGAGGGGCTCCAGCCGCACGCTACGGCCGATGAGGGTTACGGGTACGGGCACGGATCCTTCGGTCCTTCGGCGGTCGGAGGGGACCTCCGCACCGGTTTCTCGGCATGGAGGCGGGGCTGTCTCAGCACGTCCGGGTACGGGAACGGGTCTTCGACCGCGTCCGGCGGGATGAGAGAGAGGACAGTGTGCGTCCGAAAGATGGCCGAGAGAGGAATGAGAGCGCGAAGAGCAGCGGGCGGCCAAGTGAAGGCAAGGTGTCTGGAGAGTGGCTGCCAGCGTACCTGGCCGGGCCGGGAACACGACGTGACAGACGGCGTGACAACGGCGCGGCGATGCGAGGCAGCGAGAGGACCATACCCGTCAGAAGGCGGTGCGTCACTTCGCGGCGCGCGAACAGGGGCACGTGGCCGCCCGGGACACGCCACCACGGCCCGGCACAGTGGTCGAAACCGGGCACGACAGGGGGCTCGGCAGGGGGTCGGGAAGAGCCGACGTGACGGCTCTCACCTGCGGATTCGCGGCGAGATGCGATGATTTTCGTCCGGCCGGGTCCGGTGGCGGGCCGGCGGGGTGTGGTGGGGAAGCTGACACATCCTCGGCGATTCGGGAATGTCACAGGGCTGCGGCACGCTGGACTGGTCAAGAACCGGTCGGCCGGAAGAGGACCGCAGGATCCGGTGCCCGTGACGGGCGGGGTCAGGCCGGTCGATCCGACGACGATGAGCGACGAGACGGAACGGGGTTGGGTGCGCGGTGCGTGATCCCAAGGAGCTGTACCAGCTGGAGCGGCAGGGCGTGGACGCGCTGGCCGAAGCCCGTGCCGCTGCCGGTCCCGAGGCCGCCGGCCTGGTGCTGCTGCACCACTTCGAGGGCTTCCTGGACGCCGGTGAGGCCGGCGGCCAGGTGGTGGCCCACCTGCTGGAGCACGGCTCGCCGCAGATCGTGGCCCGGTTCGACCACGACCGCCTGGTGGACTACCGGGCCCGCCGCCCGGTGATGACCTTCAAGCGCGACCATTGGACGGCCTACGAGCCGCCGGAGATCCTGCTGCAGCTGGTCCGGGACTCGGTCGGCACCCCGTTCCTGCTGCTCAGCGGTCCCGAGCCGGACACCGAGTGGGAGCTGTTCACCGCAGCCGTGCGGGAGCTGGTCGAGCGCTTCGAGGTCCGGCTGACCATCGACTTCCACGGCATCCCGATGGGCGTCCCGCACACCCGGCCGGTCGGGCTCACCCCGCACGGCAACCGGGTCGACCTCGCAGCCGGTTACCCGCGCTGGTTCGACCAGGCCCAGGTGCCGGGTAGCGCCCAGTCGCTGCTGGAGTACCGGCTGGCCCAGGCCGGGCACGACGTGGTGGGTTTCGCCGCCCATGTGCCGCACTACGTGGCCCGCGCGGCGTACCCGGCGGCCGCCGTGGTGATCCTGGAGGCCGTCCAGTCCGCCAGCGGCCTGGTCCTGCCGGGCACCGAGATCCGCGAGCGGGTCGGCGAGGTGTACGCGGACATCGAGGAGCAGCTGGCCCAGGGGGACGGCGAGTTGCGTTCTGCGATCCGGGGCATGGAAGGCCAGTACGACGCGGTGGCCGGGGCGGAGAGCCGCGAGAGCCTGCTGGCCGAGGCCACCGAACTGCCCTCGGCGGACGAGCTGGGGCGGCGGTTCGAGGAGTTCCTCGCGGAGCAGGATCGCGGCGCGGAGTAGCGCCTCCGGCACCCCGGAGTGTTCGGCAAGCAGGCACCGCCCGTCGCGGACGAACCTGATCGGCCCCGTGCGGTCCGGGGGTACGGCCGATCGGGCGTACGACGCCGTCAGGCGTAGTGGCCGTCACACCCGGGAGGGGAGCTATCGGTCGTGCCCGTTCGTTGGACCGGCGAGGCCCGAGGACGGGCCGACGGAACACGGCCGGGCCGGCTTCGGGGGGTGGGGATGGACATCAGACGCGTGGGAGCGCTGCTAGGCGGGGTCGGGCTGCTGCTGACGGCCGGGTGCCAGGCGGACGGCTCCGAGTCCGCACCGGCCGCTTCCGCAGCTGCCTCGGCGGCGGCCGCCAAGGCGGCCCCGACCGGTCCGTACGTGGCGCTCGGCGACTCGTACACGGCCGGGGTGCGGATCGCCCCGCAGACCGGTACCCCGGCCGGGTGCACCCGCTCCGGGGCCAACTATCCGTCGCTGGTGGCCAGGGCCCTGGGCCTGTCCGGGCAGGCCTTCACCGACGTCAGCTGCAGCGGGGCGACCACCCGTGACCTGACCGGGGCGCAGCGGACCGGAGACGGTACCAACGGGCCCCAGCTGGACGCGCTCTCCCCGGCGACCCGGCTGGTCACGCTCGGGATCGGCGGGAACGACGCCGGGTTCGCGGAGGTGCTCGGCCGGTGCGCCGAGGAGGGCCTCAAACGGAGCCTGGTCGCCGGTCTCACGGGCGAGCCCACCGCCGACTCGCCCTGCCGCGGCCACTACACCGGTGCCGACGGGCGGGACCAGCTGCAGCAGCGGGTCGATGCGGTGGGTGAGCGGCTCGGCGAGCTGCTGCGGGAGGTGAAGCGGCGCTCCCCGCAGGCCAGGGTCTACGTGGTCGGGTATCCGGAACTACTGCCGGCCGACCCGGCATCCTGCGGGGCGACGCTGGGCCGGAGCGTGGCGGCCGGGGACATCGCGTTCCTGAACGAGAAGGAGCAGCAGCTCAACGCGATGCTCCGGCAGCGTGCGGAGGCGGCGGGCGCCGGTTACGTGGACACCTACGCTCCGTCGTCCGGGCACGACATGTGCGCGGGAGAGGCGAACCGCTGGATCGAGCCGCCCTTCCCCGCACACGGTCTGGCACCGGTGCACCCCAACGCGGTCGGCCAGCAGGGCATGGCGGCGGCGGTCCTCCAGGCCGTCCGGGCGTAGCCGGGCGGGAGCCCGGGCAGGGCCCCTCGCGCAACCGGCGGCGGTCCGGCCGGAGCTCCACCTGCACGGGCCCGATCCGGCGCGTTCATCGCCAGCCGTGCAGCCGCCGATCACCGGGGCGGTGGGGTACCCGTTCAGCCCAGTGCGGCCGCGGCGTCCTCGGCGGCGGTACTGGCCTCCCGGGCGGTCATCGGCTCGGTGGGCAGGTCGCGGCAGTGGCGTACCGGCGAGAACCAGAGGATCAGCGCGGCCAGCGGCACCCCGGCCGTGAGGATCCACATCGCGGGCCGCAGTCCCAGCTCGGTCGCGAGCAGCCCGCCGGCCAGGGCGCCGACCGGGATGGTCCCGTAGTTGAGGACGGAGCTGCTGGCGCTCAGACGGCTGAGCAGCTCTGGCGGGCAGTGGTGCTGCTGGAAAGTCGACTTGAGGACGTTCCCGCCGACGACCCCGAGCGAGACCGCGAACCCGCCGAGGACGTAGAGCGCCAGACCGGCGCCCCTCCCGGTGAGCGGGATGAGCAGAGCCGGCAGGGTCAGCCCGCCCTCGAAGAGGAGCATGGTGCGCGCCGTGCCGATCCGGGCGCCCACCCGGCGGGCCAGCGCCGCGCCGACGATGCCGCCGGTCGATGCGGCGGCGATCAGGGCGCCCACCACGCCGGAGTCCAGTCCGACCTCGCGGACCAGGAAGACCGCCAGGATCGACTGGTAGCCGGTCAGTGCGAGGTTGGAGCAGGCACCGAAGAGCGTGAGCGTGCGGAACCAGGCGTTGCCTGTCATCAGCCGCAGACCGTCACCGACCTCGCGGAACAGTGCCTGGCGCGGTGCGGCCTTTCGGACCGGTTCCCGGTACCGGATGCGCGCGGTGGCGCAGAGCGAGATCAGGAAGGTGGCGGCGTCGACCAGCAGACCGTTCACCGGGCCGAGGAGCTGGGCGATCGCGCCGCCCGAACCGAGGCCGACGATCTGGGCCGCCGAGGCGCTGCCGTGCAGTTTGGCGTTGCCCTCGGCCCGGTCGGCGGGTTCCAGCAGGCCGGGCAGGTAGGCGGTGTACGCGGTCTGGAAGAAGACCCCGGCGGCGCCGATGGCCAGTGCCACGCCGAGCAGTTGGCTCATCGTCAGGATCCCGGCGCGGGCCGCGATCGGCACGCCCAGCAGCAGGACCAGCGACACCGCCGAGGTGGTGAGCATGATCGAACGGCAGCGCATCCGGTCCACCCAGACGCCCACCGGCAGGCCGATCAGCAGCCAGGGCAGCCATCCGGCCGCGCTCAGCAGGCTGACCTGGAAGGTCGAGGCGTGCAGGGTGGTGATGGCGATCAGTGGCATCGCCAGACCTGTCACGGAGGAGCCGAACTTCCCGGTCGTCTCGCCGAGCCAGAGCAGTCGGAAGTCGCGGTGGCGGCGGAGTAATCCGACCGGGCGCAGCGGGTCTGCGGACTCGGTGCTCATTCGGTCTCGGCTTCCTTTCGGGGCAGGGCCTGGATCTGGAGCACGATCGGTTTGGCGTCGGGGTCGGGTTCGGCGTCCGGGGCGGGGGTGTGGCGCTCGATCACCTCGAACAGATCGCGGATCAGGGCGCGGAGTTGCTCCGAGGTCAGGCGCAGCGTGTTCCAGTCGGAGATGCTCCCGGCGCCGAGCCAGTCATCCGTCCACGCGATGGCCGAGGCCTCGCTGGCCCGCTGGAACTGCTGCCGGAGCAGCTCCTGCACGTAAACGGCCAGCGTGCCTTGAAGTGCCGGATCGTGCCGGAAGTCGGCGGTGTTCAGCACGTTCTGCATGCGCACGGCCCGCCACCATCGCTCGCGCTTGGTGCCGCGCCCCAACTCCTCCTCGATGAAGCCGTGTTCGGCGAGGTGGCGCAGGTGCCAGCTGATCGTTCCGGTGCTCTCGCCGAGCCGCTCGGCGAGTCGGGCCGAGGTGGCCGGCCCGTCGAGCCTGAGTGCTTCGAGGATGTGCACCCGCAGTGGATGGGCCAGTCCGCGAAGGCTCTTGGCGTCGATCACGCGGTGGGTGCGGGGTTCGGGCTCGTTCATGGTGTCAGCCTAGAGTGCAGAGAACTCTCTGCATAGAGTTCTCTGCAGACAAATCTCTGCATCAATCGCAGACGCGCGGCGGGGCAGAGGAATGTCGGTCCGGCGGCGTACGGTGACACACATATGGACGACACCGCGCACCGCTCCGCCCCGAACGACTCCTCCCAGCCCGGCGCGTCCCGCCCGGAGGCACCGCGTCCCGCCGCGTCCCGCCGTGCCGTGCCCCGGTCCGGCGTGTTCGGATACGACCCCGCCGCCCAGGCCCGCTGGGTTCCCGAGCCTGACAAGCGGCCCGGCCGCACGGCCTTCCAGCGCGACCGCGCCCGCGTCCTGCACTCCGCCGCGCTGCGCCGGCTCGCCGGCACGACCCAGGTGGTCGCCCCGATGCGCAGCGACTTCCCGCGCACCCGGCTGACGCACTCGCTGGAGTGCGCCCAGGTCGGCCGGGAGCTCGGGGCCTCGCTCGGCTGCGATCCGGACCTGGTGGAGACCGGCTGCCTGGCGCACGACCTGGGCCACCCGCCGTTCGGCCACACCGGCGAGCAGGCCCTCGACCAGGCGGCCGCCGCCTGCGGCGGCTTCGAGGGCAACGCGCAGTCACTGCGCATCCTGACCCGCCTGGAGCCCAAGCGCTTCGCGCCGACCGGCGAGCCGCCCGCCCGCCTCGCCCCCTGGCCCGGCCGCAGTGTCGGCCTCAACCTCTCCCGTGCCGCGCTCGACGCCGCCACCAAGTACCCGTGGACGCGCGGCAACCACCCCACCGACCCGGCCTCGGCGAAGTACGGCGTCTACGCCGACGACCTGCCGGTCTTCCGCTGGCTGCGCAGCGGCGCGCCCGCCCACCGCAGGTGCTTCGAGGCCACCGTGATGGACTGGTCGGACGACGTCGCCTACTCCACCCATGACGTCGAGGACGGCCTGCAGGCCGGCCACATCGACCCGGCCGCGCTGCACTCAGCCGAGGAGCGCACCGAGCTCTTCAAGGTCGCCCAGCGCTACGCCCCGGACGCGGGCGCCGAGGAGCTGAGCGAGGCCCTCGACCGTCTCCAGGGCCAGGAGTGGTGGCCCCGCTCGTACGACGGCTCCGCCCGGGCCCGCGCCGGCCTGAAGGACCTCACCAGCCAGCTGATCGGCCGGTTCTGCCTGGCGGCCGAGCAGGCCACCCGGGCCAGGTACGGTCCGGGCCCGCTCACTCGCTACGCCGCCGAGCTGGTGGTTCCGCGGGAGGTCCGGCTGGAGTGCGCGGTGCTCAAGGCCGTCGCCGTCCGGTACGTGATGCAGCGGGACGAGCAGGCCCAGCTGCGCTCCCGCCAGCGCATCGTGATCGCCGAACTGGCCGACCGCCTCGTCGGCACCGCCCCGTACGGTCTGGATCCGGTCTTCGCAGCGCTCTACGAGAGCGCAGAGGACGACCGGGCCGCGTTGCGCGCGGTGATCGACCAGATCGCCACCCTCACCGACGCCTCCGCCCTGGCCCTGCACGCCCGCCTGGTGGAGGGGCGGTAAACGATCGCCGGTTCGGGGGGCCGGGGCCGTAGACTTCCGGGGTGGCAGGCAGGATCAGGGACGAGGATGTGCAGGCGGTGCGCAACGCACTGCCCATCGACGCGGTCGTCGGCGACTACGTTCAGCTCGCCAATGGCGGCGGTGCGCAGCTCAAGGGCGTCTGCCCGTTCCACGACGAGAAGTCGGCCTCCTTCTACGTCCACCCCGGCAAGGGCGTCTTCCACTGCTTCGGCTGCGGCGAGAGCGGCGACACGATCTCCTTCCTGATGAAGATCGAGCACTTCTCGTTCGCCGAGGCGGTCGAGCGGATGGCCGCCCAGGCGGGCATCACCCTGCGCTACGAGGAGGGCGGCTACAGTCCCCGGCACCAGCAGGGTGAGCGCACCAGACTGGTGGAGGCGCACAAGGTGGCCGCCGCCTGGTTCCAGGAGCAACTGGGCTCCCCGGAGGCCGAGATCGCCCGCGGTTTCCTGGCCGAGCGCGGCTTCGACGAGGCCGCCGCCAAGCACTTCGGGGTCGGCTACGCTCCGGCGGGCTGGGAGCACCTGGTCCGCTACCTGCGCGGCAAGGGGTTCACCGACAAGGAGATCCTGGTCGGCGGCCTGGCCTCGCAGGGGCAGCGCGGCGGCCTGATCGACCGCTTCCGGGGTCGGCTGGTCTGGCCGATCCGGGACACAGCCGGCGAGGTGGTCGGCTTCGGCGCCCGCCGCCTGCGCGAGGACGACAACGGGCCCAAGTACCTCAACACCCCCGAGACCCCGCTCTACAAGAAGTCCCAGGTGCTGTACGGCATCGACCTGGCCAAGAAGGAGATCGCCAAGACCGGTCGGGCCGTGGTGGTCGAGGGCTACACCGATGTGATGGCCTGCCACCTCGCGGGCGTGACGACGGCGGTGGCCACCTGCGGTACCGCCTTCGGGGAGGACCACATCAAGATCATCCGTCGGCTGCTGATGGACACCTCCGCCTACCGCGGTGAGACCGTCTTCACCTTCGACGGCGACGCCGCCGGGCAGAAGGCCGCCCTGCGAGCCTTCGAGGACGACCAGAAGTTCGCCGCCCGCACCTCCATCGCCATCACGCCCGGCGGTATGGACCCGTGCGAACTCCGTCTCGCCGAGGGCGACGAGGCGGTCCGCGAACTCATCGAAAACCCGGTCCCGCTCTTCGAGTTCGCGCTCCGCTCGGCCGTTGCCCGGCACCGCGTGGACACCGCCGAGGGCCGTGCCGCCGCGCTGGAGGAGACGGCCTCGATCATCGTCAAGATCAAGGACCGCTCGATCCAGCACGAGTACGCGGTCCAACTCGCCGGAATGCTGGGCATCCTGGACGAGCAGTTCGTGGTCCGCCGGGTCGGCCAGCTCGCCCGCTGGCAGCGTGAGAACGGCCAGCAGCCGCGCGGCCAGGCGCTGCGCCGGGCGGACGGCGGTCAGCCCGCCCAGCCGCCGCGCCCCGTCCACCGGTTGAACCCCCGGGACCCTGCCCAGTTCGTCGAGCGCGAGCTGCTCAAACTCGCCCTCCAGCACCCGGATCTGGTCAGCCCGGCCTTCGACCACTACGGCGACGACGAGTTCCCCACGCCGCCGTACACCGCCGTCCGCCGGGCCATCCGCCAGGCCGGCGGCACCGCGTACGGCGCGAGTCTGCCGGACTTCACCGCGACCGTGCGCGATGCCAGTCCTGATGACCAGGTGCGCAGCCTGGCAACCGAGTTGACGGTGGAGCCGCTGCGTACCCGGCGAAAGCCGGACGCCATCTACGCGGGCGAGTTCCTGGTCAAGCTGCGGCTCCAGGCCGTGGACCGGCGGGTCAACGAGGTGCGTGCCCACCTGCGCCGCCTGGGCGACCGGGCCACCGCCGAGGAGCTGGGCCCCGTCCAGGGCGAACTGTGGGCCCTCCAGCAGTACGCCCAGCAACTGCGCAACAAGGGCGCCGCGGGGCTGTAAGCGCGGCCGCCCTTTCGGCGCGAGAGCACCACCCTGCGACGGCGCCGGAGCGGACGGCCGGGGCCCCGGCCGCTCACACCCCCGGCGTCCCTCCGGCCCCTCGGGTGACCGCTCGCGGAAGTTCGACACGGGAACAGAAAGTCGCCGCCCGCCTCTCGGCCCCCGAGTGTGGCGTACCCCACACTGGTGGGTATCCCAGTCCGTGTGGCGCGGTTCTCCGCATGAGCCGCGCGCGGCCCAGAGGGGGATGCCCGTGGAACTTGCCACTGCGCGTCAGGCCGTCATGTTCGAGGACAGCAGCCGTCACGGCCGGGACACCACCCTGCCGTCCGAGGAAGCCCGGGTGCCCCTGCAGGGCTCACCGGACGTCCGCCCCGACACCGCGAGCAACACCCCCGCGGACCCGGTCTCCCCGGCCCCCGGGGCCCGCACCGGCCTGCCGGACATCCCCCACCTGCCCGACCCGCCCGACCTCCCCGGCGTACCGGAGCTCCCGGGTCCGCCCGACCTCCCGGGAGCTCCGGCCCTGCCGGACGAGGACGCGGAGGCCGAGGGGCTCGCCCCGGCCCTGGACGCGGGCACCGGCCCCGCCGCCGACCTGCTGCGCCAGTACCTGCGCGAGATCGGCCGGATCCGGCTGCTCACCGCCGTCGAGGAGGTGGAGCTGGCCCGCCAGGTCGAGGCGGGCCTCTTCGCCGAGGAGGCCCTCGGCCGGGCCGCCGGAGCCCCCGCGGCCCCGCCGGGGCCCGCACCCGGCGTCGCGGTGGCCGCACCCGGCGCGGCGAGACCCGCGGCCCCGCTCACCGACGAGCTGGACCGCCTGGTGCTGCTCGGCAGGATCGCCAAACGGCGGCTGATCGAGGCCAACCTGCGGCTGGTGGTCTCCGTCGCCAAGCGCTACGTCGGCCGCGGCCTGACCCTGCTCGACCTGATCCAGGAGGGCAACCTCGGCCTGATCCGGGCCGTCGAGAAGTTCGACTACACGCGCGGCTACAAGTTCTCCACGTACGCGACCTGGTGGATCCGGCAGTCGATGAGCCGGGCGCTGGCCGACCAGGCCCGGACGATCCGGGTGCCGGTGCACGTGGTGGAGCTGATCAACCGGGTGCTGCGGGTGCAGCGGGCGCTGCTGCAGGAGCGCGGAGCGGAGCCGGCCGCCGCCGAGATCGCCTCGGTGCTGGAGCTCTCCGAGGCCAGGGTCCGCGAGGTGCTGCGGCTGGCCCAGGAACCGGTCTCGCTGTACGCCCCGGTGGGGGCGGAGGACGATGTCGCGCTCGGCGATCTGATCGAGGACGCGGACGCCGTCTCGCCGGTGGAGAACGCCTCCTTCCTGCTGCTGCGCGAGCACCTGGAGGCGGTGCTGGCCACCCTGGGCGAGCGTGAGCGCCAAGTGGTCCAGCTCCGTTACGGGTTGGACGACGGGCGGCCGCGCACCCTGGAGGAGATCGGCAACCTCTTCGGCGTCACCCGGGAGCGGATCCGCCAGATCGAGTCCAAGACCCTCTCCAAGCTGCGCGGCCACGCCTTCGCCGACCAACTGCGCGGCTACCTCGACTGATTCGGGGCCGACGCGGCCGACCGCCGGTTCAGTGGTGGAAGCCGCTCCGCGGCGGCATCCCCAGCTCGGCCAGCGGTTTCGGCTGGAGCTTGAGTTCGGGCAGCAGACGGGTCAGATCGGAGAGCAGCAGATCCGCCAGATCCTGCGAGAACCCGTTGCGGCAGACCACCCGCAGGACGGACAGATCGGTCCGGTCCGCCGGGAAGGCGTACGCGGGGACCTGCCAGCCGCGTTCGCGCAGCCGGCGGGAGACGTCGAAGACGTCGAACGGGAGGTCCCCGAGGGTGGTGAAGGCGAAGACCGGCAGCTGGTCCCCCCGGGTGAGCAGCCGGAAGCAGCCCAACCGCTCGATTCCAGCGGCCAGATATCCGGCGACGTCGCGGCATGCCTGCTGGACCGCCCGGAAGCCCTCCCGGCCGAGCCGCAGGAAGGTGTAGTACTGGGCGACCACCTCCGCCCCGGGCCGGGAGAAGTTGAGCGCGAAGGTGGGCATCTCGCCGCCCAAGTAGTTGACCTTGAACACGAGTTCCTCGGGCAGCGCCTCGTGGTCCCGCCAGAGCGCCCAGCCGACCCCGGGGTACACCAGGCCGTACTTGTGGCCAGAGGTGTTGATCGAGGCGACCCGCGGCAGTCGGAAGTCCCACGGCAGTTCGGTGTCGAGGAAGGGCGCCACCATGCCGCCCGAGGCGCCGTCCACGTGCACCGGGACATCGAGCCCGGTGCGCTGCTGCAACTCGTCCAGGGCGGTGCAGATTTCGGCGATCGGCTCGTAGGAGCCGTCGAAGGTCGAGCCTAGGATGCCGACCACGCCGATGGTGTCCTGGTCGCAATGGGCCACCGCCTGCTCGGCGTCGAGGTGGAACCGTTCGCCGCTCATCGGCACCAGCCTCGGCTCCACCTCCCAGAAGTTGCAGAACTTCTCCCAGCAGACCTGCACGTTGATGCCCATCACCAGGTTGGGCCGGGCGCCCGCCGCGTAGCGGTCCCGGTTGCGCCGCATCCACCGGCGCTTGAGGGCGAGCCCGGCCAGCATGCACGCCTCGCTGGAACCGGTGGTCGAGCAGCCGACGGCCTGGTCGGGGTCGGGGGCGTGCCAGAGGTCGGCCAGGATGGCCACGCAGCGCCGCTCCAGCTCGGCGGTCTGCGGGTACTCGTCCTTGTCGATCATGTTCTTGTCGGCGCACTCCGCCATCAGCCTGGTCGCGTAGTCGTCCATCGACGTGGTGACGAAGGTGGCCAGGTTGAGCTTGGCGTTGCCGTCCAGCATCAGCTCGTCGTGGATCAGTTGGTACGCGCTCGGCGGCGGGATCGGGCTGTCGGGAAGCCGGTGCACCGGCGGGGCGATCTTCATCGCGCCGAGCAGATCGGTCGAGCCCAGCAGCGGACTGACGGACAGCCGGCGGTCCCTTCCGTTTCCCTCGTGCAGTGCCATACGGAGACATCCCTTCACCACGGTGCCTGGAGTGCCGGACCCCTCCAAGCTGCCACCACTGCCAGGAGGCGCGGCCGCAACACGCCGCCGGGCGCGCGGCCGCCCGGGGTGCGGGGCGGAGCGCGGGAAGGGCTGCGGGACCCGGCGGCCGCCGGGGTGCGATCGGGATGCCTAAGCCCTGGTCTCCGGATGCACCTGCTCGCGTACGGTGCCGTACTGCTGGCGGACCGCCTGGCCGAGGGCGAGGTCGTGCTCCTGGTCGGGCGTGTGAACGGTGGCCTCGGGCAGCTCCCACTGCGGCGGCTCGGGGGTTCCGGCCAGCGCCCAGGCGGCCTGCCTGGCCGCACCGCGCGCCGCGTGCGCCCCAGCCGGCGGTATCACCACGGGCACGCCGAAGATCAGCGGCGCGATCTCCCGCACGGCGGGCAGCCTCCCGGCCGTACCGAGCAGGAAGACCCGGTTCACCGCGACGCCCTTGGCCCGCAGCACGTCCAACGCGTCCGCGATGTTGCAGAGCATGCCTTCGACGGCGGCCCGGGCCAGGTGCTGGGGGGCCATCGACTCGGCCCGGAGCCCGGTCAGGGTGCCGGTGGCGTGCGGCAGTCGGGGCGTCCGCTCGCCGTCCAGGTACGGCAGGAGCACCAGCCCGTACGAGCCGGGGGAGGACTGCAGGGCCAGCTCGCTCAGCCCGGCCAGGTCGCAGCCGAGCATGGCGGCCATCGAACGCAACACCTGGGCAGCGTTGAGGGTGCCGGCCATCGGCAGGTGCCGGCCGGTGGCGTCGGCGTACGAGGAAACGGCTCCGGAGGTGTCCACCACGGCCTGGTCGTGGACCGCGAAGATGGTGCCGTTGCCGCCGAGTGAGACCACGGCGTCACCCGGGAGCAGGCCCAGGCCCAGGGCGGCGGCCATGTTGTCGCCGGTGCCGGCCGAGATCAGCAGGCCCTCGGGGGTGTGTCCGGCGGGTTCGGCGGGACCGAGCACATCGGGCACCCGCAGTTCGTGGCCGAGGGCGAGCTTGATGAGGTCCTGGCGGTACTCGCCGGTGAGCGGTGACCAGTAGCCGGTGCCGGAGGCGTCGCCCCGGTCGGTGGTCCGGCGCTTGGAATGGCGGCCGAGCAGCTGCCAGGTCAGCCAGTCGTGCGGGAGCAGCACCTCGGCGATCCGCTTCGCCGAGGCGGGCTCGAACTCGGCCAGCCAGCGCAGCTTGGCGATGGTGTAGGTCGGCAGCGGGACCGAGCCGATCGCCTCCACCCACGGGGTGGGGCCGCCGAGCGCGTCGATCAGCGCGGCGGCGGCACCGGCCGAACGGGGGTCGTTCCACAACAGTGCGGGGCGGACCAGGACACCGCCGGCGTCCAGGCCGATCAAACCGTGCTGCTGGGCCGAGACACCGATCGCCCGGACGCCCTCCAGCAGCCCGCCGGTGGCCGCCTCGCCGAGCGAGTGCAGCCAGTTCTGCGGATCGGTCTCGGTGGTTCTGGCGTCCGCGCCCTCGGGCAGCGGATGGGGTGCCCGGCCGTCCCGCAGTACGGCGCCGGTCTCGGCGTCGCACGCGACGATCCTGGTGCGAGTGGTGGAGCTGTCGATCCCCGCGACGATAGCCATGCCGAGATCATGCCTCAGCGGCTACCCCGTCCGGAGCCTGCCCACCCAAGTGTTGCCCACTCGGCGTGGTCCGCCGGCCGCGGACCGGCCCCTCGGGGCGGCCGGTGGCCGCTCGGTGGTGTGCGGACCGGATGAGAGGCCGGCGGGTGGTGCGACTCACACGGGCGGGTCCACGCGGACACGGACGCCTCCCGCTGCCGGCTTCGCGGGCCCGCCGGCCGCGCTACGGCCGGACGGTGCCCCAGCTGTCGTCCTCGACGCGATGCCGGTTCAGGTACGGGACCCGGTCGGTGAGGGCGTCGGGCAGCCGGTCACCGACCCGCTCGGCCACCGCGCCCGCGGCCTTCCCGGCCACTGCGCCGGCCTGCTGCCTGGCCTTGCAGGCCACGTCCTGGACCCGGGGGTTCTGGGCGATCTGCCTGGCCGTCTTGGCGATCTGCTCGTAGCGCTGCCGTCCGGCGCGTGCGCCCAGGACGTACCCGAGCCCGACCCCCACGACCAACGTCACCTTCCACATGCTCGGCCTCCACCCTTCCTCGCGGTTCCTGCCGCGTTGCCCTACCCGTCCTGCCCGGCGGCGAACCGCGCGGGCGATGGCGGGTCCGGGCCAGCCGTGCCCGCCGTGCACCAGCATCCCCCGGTGGTCCGTACCGCCGCGCGCCGGGCGCGTCGGAGCGGGTAGCGCGCCGGGTACCGGGAGGGGTGCGCGGTATCGATTGGCGGACCACCCCCCTGAGTGCGCTAATGTATGTCCCGCAGCGAGCGCCGAGAGGTCCGGGGGAGTCCGGAAGTCAAGGCGGAAGCTCATTCCCCCATAGCTCAATTGGCAGAGCAGCCGACTGTTAATCGGCAGGTTATTGGTTCGAGTCCAATTGGGGGAGCTCGGACGGCCCACCAAGGCAGTCCTGCTGTGGACATTCCCCCATAGCTCAATTGGCAGAGCAGCCGACTGTTAATCGGCAGGTTATTGGTTCGAGTCCAATTGGGGGAGCTTCACCGTCAGTTGAGGTGAGTAGCGCAGAGCGAGGGCCCTCCGGTCGCCGGGGGGCTTTCGTGTTGTCCCGGGACCCCGCCGGATGGCGGACCGCCCCTCACCGAGCCGGTTCGCTCCCCGGGCGGAGCTCGAAGCCCTCTCTCGGGCCGGACCGGGATCCGGTCCGGCTACCCGGTGGCCTTCCGGTACAGATTCGCGACCCGCTGGTCGAAGGTGATGCTGTACGAGGTCTGGTCGGTGTCCCCGCCCTGCTGGTAGCCGCCGATCACGCCTATCACCTTGCCGGCCGCGGTCAGCCAGGGGCTGCCGCTGGTGCCGTTGGTGTAGCCGCCGCAGTCGAAGCGCTCCTGGGTGTCGGTGAACTTCTTGGTGGGGGCGGTGCAGGTGATCGGGTCCTGGTGGTCGTTCGGGTAGCCGGTGACCGAGACCGGGACGTCGAAGCCCTGGTCGGTGCTGATCGGGTTGCCGCCGAGGGCGTCCTCGATCTGCTTGCCGTTCACGGGGGCCACCGTGACGAAGGCGACGTCGTACTCCGGATCCTCGTCGCTGGTCCAGTGCGGGTCCGTGGTGATCGACTCGAGCGTCCAAGCGCCGTAGGGGGCACGGCCGTTGCGGTAGCCGGGGGCGAAGACCATGTTGTCGAGCCGGCCGAGTTCGCTGGTGTAGACGCAGTGCGCCGCGGTGACCAGCAGGTTGCGGTGCGGGCTGTCCACGACGCTGGCGGTGCAGGCCCGTTGGCCGTCCAGGTCGCCGACGAAGAGCGCGCCGATCCGGTTGTTGAGCTCGCCGTCGGGGGCGGGCCGGGAGGAGGGGATGTTGCCGTTGTCCTCGGGGGCTATACCGGCGCTGGGCGTGCAGCCCGTGGCGGCCAGCAGTACGGCCAGCAGCGCGGCAGGCCCGCCGGGACCTCGCCGAGCGATCGTGCTGCCGGACTGCCGTACACGTGCCATGAACCGGTCTTTCTCGCCAGGGCCCGCCGTCGTGAGGCCTCGGGAGCAAGATCTACCAGGCGAGGAGCCCGATGCGCTAGCCGGTGGCCCGATCGTAGAGGGACCTGACCTGCGGACCGAAATAGCTGGTGTACGAGACGTCGGGGGTGTTCCCGCCCTGCTGGTAGCCGCCGATCACACCGACGATGGTGCCGGTTCCGCTGGCGGCGTCGGGTTCGGTGATCCACGGGCTGCCGCTGGTACCGCCGGTGTAGGCGGGGCACTCGATCCGGAGCTGGGTGGGGCTCTGCTCGGTGGTGTTGTTGGCGCAGGTGATCGGGGCGTCGCCGCTGCTGGGGTAGCCGGTGATCCGGACCGGCAGCTGGTATCCCTTGCCGATCCCCAGGGTGCTGGCGCCGAGCACCTGCTGGATCTGCATGCCGCTCTGCGGCTGGACGATCGCGAAGGCCACGTCCATGTCCTCGTTCCCGCTGTCCTTCCAGCTCTGGTCGACGGTGATCGACACCAGCGGCCACACCCCGTTGGGCGCCTCGCCGTTGCGGTAGCCGGGGACGAAGACCAGGTCGCTGCGCTGGCCGGTCGTCGGGTCGTAGACGCAGTGCGCGGCGGTCACGATCAGGTTCTGGCCGGCGCTGTCGACCACGCTGGCGGTGCAGAAGTGGTCACCCTCCGCGTTGTGCGTGAAGACGGCTCCGACCTGGGCGTTGAGCGGGTTGGCGCGGGCGGTGTGGGTCGTACCGGGGTGCTTGGTGATCGCGGCGAGCAGGCGCTTGCGGCTCCAGCCGTGGGCGGCGGCGCTCCCGCTCGGGCTCGCCGCGCGGCTGCCGGAGGAGGCCGCCGACCGGCTCGGCCCGCCGGTCGGGGCCGTGGAGGACGTGCAGCCGGTCGCGGCCAGCCCGAGGACGCTGACGGCCGCGCACACCCGCCGGCCGATCCGTCTGCGAACCGCCACCTGTCCACCGCCCTGGTCCGCCCGTGCTATCGGATCACCCGTACTGCCCCGTGTCGATTTCCCGGCCTCACCCATCGGGCGGATTGCCGCCAGGTCGGCCCACCCGGAGGGGGTGGCGCACACCTCGGCATACTCGGATGCGGCCCCGGGCGCGCATCAGGACTGATCGACCAGCTATGCTGCCGGGGACGCCCTGAAGGGCTGTCTGCTGCTGCACCGGCTGCTGCCCGGCTGCGCGGCGAACCGGGGCGGTAGCTCAGCCGGTTAGAGCAGGGGACTCATAATCCCTTGGTCGTGGGTTCGAGTCCCACCCGCCCCACCGTTCGATATGACTGGCTGTTCGAAAAAAACTGCCGCTGACCTGCGGGAACATATGAACCGCCTGTGAGAACTGTAAGGGCATGACTACCCATCAGGCGCGGTGACATGCCAGGGTTCACCCGCTTGGGGGCATCTTGGTGTCATCGCGTTGACGGGTGTGCCGGTGCCGGGCTCCGGCAGGTGGCCATGGCGTGGCGCGGCCGGTCCGCTCCCGGGTGAGCGGTGCGACCGACCGAGGTCCTCCCGCCGGGGCTGTGGAAGCCCGCCGGTCCGATCGGCTCGACCGGCCTGATCGCCTCGCGGGTGAACGCCGTACCGGTGCTGTGCCGGTGTCCGATGGGCTGCGGCTCATCGGGGCGTGGTGAAGCGGTAGCCCTCGCCGAGCAGGACCGGCAGGTAGCCGCGCAGGGCGGCGATGGTCTGCGAGCGGTCGCCGCCTCCGTCGTGGTTGAGCACGATGGCGCCGGGACGGATGCCCTCCAGTACCCGGCTGGTGATCGCCTCGGTGCCCGGACAGGCCCAGTCGCGAGGGTCGACGGACCAGCCCATCGGGCGCATCCCGAGCTCCGCGCAGGTCCGCAGCGCGACGTCCGACCAGTCGCCGCCGGGAGCACGGAACCAGGCGACGGGCTTGCCGGTGGTCTGTTGGAGCAGGTCCGAGGTGCGCTCCAGCTCGCTGCGAACCCGGGAATCGGGCAGGTGTCGCAGGTCGGGGTGGGTCCAGGTGTGGTTGGCGACGTGGTGGCCCGCGCCGGCGATGGCCCGGACGAGGTCGGGGTGCTGGGCCGCGTTCTCGCCGATCAGGAAGAAGGTGGCCTGGATCCCGTGCTGGTGGAGCAGCTCCAGCACCTCGGGGGTGTGGGTGGGGTGCGGACCGTCGTCGAGGGTGAGGGCGACCACGCGGTCCGACGCCCCCAGCTCGAAGAGCGGATCGGCGGTGGGGCGCGCCTGGTGGGTGGCCGGGGGCGGGCCGGGTACCGCCGCCGGTGAGCGGGTGCCGGCGGGCGGCGGGCCGGAGGGGGTGGCGGTGCTCCGGTCCCCGGCGGACGGTCCGCAGGAACCGGACGACAGTACGGCGACTCCGGCGATGCCCAGAAGCATCCTGCGGGACACGATCTGATGATGCGACAACATGGCCGGATCTTTTCCTCGGTCCCGGCGACGCCACGCCGACCGGCGGCCGTACCGGCCCCCGATGCCACCCTGACAGCTGAACCGGAGTCAGCTGCAATCGGCCGTCCGTGGGCGCGCCGGACACCCGGGAGGCGAACCCTCACCCGGATGAGAGCCAGCGGTGGCGAGTGTCCGTCAGGTGACTGACGGTGATGGGAGCGTGAGTCCGCGAATCCCCGAGCCGGTGACCGAGCCGCAGTCGTCCGGACCCGCCGGAAGGATCATCCCATGCGTGTGCAGCCCACCACCCTCGCCGGGGTGGCCGTCGCCGTCGTCCTCGCCGTCGGTGCTCCGGCCGCCCACGCGGTGGGCGGCTCGGAGGCGCCGTCCGACCGGAAGGCGGCCCCGGGCGACCCCGCGGCCGTCATCGGCCAGCAGATCCGGGCGGACGGGGGCGTCGAGGACGGAGGGAAGAGCGGCGGCTCCCACAAGGAGCGCTCCCGTGAGGAGGGGCGCAAGTCGCGCGGCTCGGCCCACACCGGCGGTGGCGGCCTGGCGGTCCCCGGTGGCGGCCTGGCCTCCGGTACGGCGCTGATGGGTGCAGGTCTGGTCCTGGGGGCATACGCCCTGCGCCTGCGCAGGGCCGCGGGTGGCGCGAGCTGATGGCTCGGAAACCCCTGTCCCGCCATGGCGGGCGCGTGGGCGGACGGGGTCCGGCGGGGCCCGGTCGACGTCGACTTCCGGATGCTTCCGACCCCGTGAGCCTTCCCGGACCGGGGCGGACCAGAGATGAGAGAGGTGCCAACGCCGATGGACGACGGGACCACCCCGCCCGAGGCCGGAGAGCCGGCCAGGTGCGGCCGGGACGGCAATCAGCGGCTCCTCAAGTGGGCGATGGGCGCGGCGGCGCTGGGGGTGGTGGTGATCTACCAGTCCGTCAACCCGCACACGGTCACCCTGCCGCCGCCGACCGCCGCCGTGGCGGTGCCCCCGACCGCCGCACCGCCGGCCGCCGGTGCGCCCGCGGCGAAGTCCCCCGGAGCCCCGGCTGCCGTCAACACGACACCCTCGCTCGGCCGCTCCAAGCCGACCAAGATCAAGATCCCCCGGCTGCGCGTCGAGGCGCCCTTCACCGAACTCGGCCTGGACAAGGCGGGCGCACTGGAAGTCCCGCCCGCCGACAACCCCAACCTGGTCGGCTGGTTCCGCGAGGGGCCCACGCCGGGTGAGCGCGGCGCCGCGCTGCTCGTCGGGCACGTGGACACCACCAAGGGCCCCGCGGTCTTCCTGATGGTGCGCACACTGGCCCCCGGCGACACCGTGGAGATCACCAGGGCCGACCGCACCGTGGCGGTCTTCGCGGTGGACGCGGTGAAGACCTATCCGAAGAACGGCTTCCCGGACAACGAGGTGTACGCGGACGCCCCTGACGCCCAGCTGCGCCTGATCACCTGTGGCGGCACTTACAACCGCAAGACGAAGGACTACTCCGAGAACATCGTCGCCTTCGCCCACCTCCAGTCCTCCCGGAAGGCCTGAGCCGCCGGACCGGGGTCGTCGCTTCCGTATGCTGGCCGGATGCTCAGCCCCGCCGCCCTGCCGACCCCGCTACAGGTCCTGACCGACCCCGTGCTCGCCCGGGCGGGCATCGAGCTGCGGCTGAAGCGGGACGACCTGGCGCACCCGACCGTCCCCGGCAACAAGTGGCGAAAGCTGGCCCCGAACCTGGCGCGGGCCCTCGCCGACGGGCACACCAGGCTGCTCACGTTCGGCGGCGCGTACTCGACGCACGTACGGGCGGTGGCGGCGGCCGCCCAGGCGCTGGGGCTGTCCGCGGTGGGGGTGATCCGGGGCGAGGAGCTGGCGGCGGCGCCGCGGAACTGGTCGCTGCGGGCCGCCGAGGCGTCAGGGATGGAGCTGGAGTTCGTCTCCCGCTCGACGTACCGGGGCCTGGTGACCGGGGAGCACCAGGGGTACGGGGAACTGCTGGAACGCTGGGGGCGCTGTCTGGTGCTGCCGGAGGGCGGGTCCAACGCCCTGGCGGTCCGAGGGGCGGCGCAGATCCCGGCGGAGATCCCCGGGCTGGGGGAGCGCGACGTCCTCTGCTGCCCGGTCGGCACCGGCGGCACACTCGCCGGGATCGCCGCCGGGTTGCCGGTCGGTGCGCGGGCGCTCGGGGTGGCCGTGCTGCGCGGCGAGGGCTACCTGGAGCGCGAGGTGATGCAGCTTCATAAGGATTCCCATGGGCGGGAGTTCGGCAACTGGCGGATCCACCATGGTCACCACGGCGGCGGCTACGGGAAGGTCCCGGCCGAAGTGGAGGAGTTCGCCGTGGAGTTCGAGCGGCGGCACCGGGTTGCGGTGGAGCGGCGGTACGTGGCCAAGACGCTGCTCGCCGTCCACGACCTGGCCGCGGCAGGGGAGTTGGTGCCGGGGACCAGAGTGACCGTGGTGGTCACCGGGTTGCCCGATCCCGTGAGTCCCTAGGCGGGGACGCGGGTCTGCGCGCGAGCCGCGCGCCGTGGGCCTCACCCGAAGGAGAGGTCGGAGCAGAGGTCGCTGTCGGCGGCTCGGGTGTTCTCGGTGATGGTGGTCGGGATGGTGGTGGGCAGGGCGCTGGGGGCGGCGGCCGGGTTGTAGTCGCGGCCCAGGGTGACGGTGATGCCATCGGCGGACGAGTCCGCCCTGAGGGTGGCTCCGGGGAAGTACTGGGCGAGCTGCTGGGCGGCGCCCTGCTGGTCCGGGGCGTATTTGAGCAGCGTGGTGTCGCGGCCGTCGGCGTCCGGACCGAGGCTGACGTTCTGGTAGCCCTTCGCCTTGAGGGCGTCGGCCGCCTGTCGGGCGATACCGCCGCTCCCGGAGCCGTTGACGACGGTCACCGGCAGATCGGCGGTGGTCGCGGCGGTGGCGGGAGCCGAGGCGGACGGGGAGGCGGAAGGGCCGGCCGACGGGGTGGTCGAGGAGGACGCGGCCGCGCCGGTCTGACCGGTGCTTCTGCCATCGAGGGTCTTGTCCTGCCGCAGCAGGTTCCACAGCTGCTCGGCGTCGGGATGGACGAGCGCGACCCGCTCGCCCGAGTAACGCCACGGCACCGTGACGAAGTTGAGGTCCTTGAGCTTGATGTTCTGCAGCGACTGCGCGAAGTCGGCGAGCTTCATCGCGGTGCCCAGCTCGGGGTCGACGGTCAGTGACTTGGTGGCGGCGTCGGCCAGCGGGAGCAGGGTGGCCGGGTTGAGGCCCTCGCCCTGGACCTTTTTGACCAGCGAGGAGACGAATGCCTGCTGGCGCTTCATCCGGCCTATGTCGGAGCCGTCGCCGAAACCGTGCCGCGCCCTGACGTAGTCCAGCGCCTGCTGCCCCGAGAGGGACTGGCGGCCCTTGGTGAGCTTTATCCCGTACGAGTCGACGTCGCCCGGAACGCAGACGTCCACGCCGTGCACGGCGTCGGTCATCGCGGCGAAGCCCTTGAAGTCCACCACGACGGTGTGGTCGACCCGCAGGCCGGTGAGCGCCTCGACGGTGTTCTGGGTGCAGGCGGGGTTGCCCTGCGGGAACTCGCCGACGGTGAACGCCGAGTTGAACATCTGGTTGGCGTGCGCGGTGGTCCATCTGCCGTCGGGCAGCTTGCACGGCGGTATCGTCACCAGGGTGTCGCGGGGTATGGACACCCCGACGGCGTGCCGGTGGTCGCCGTAGATGTGCAGCAGTATCGCGGTGTCGGAGTGACCGACCCCCAGATCGCCGCCGCCGAGGGAGTCGTTGCCGTTGTCCCGGCTGTCGGAGCCGAGCAGCAGCACGTTGACCGGCTGCCCGCCGCCGGGCGCGGGATGCGCGACCGGGGGTCGGCTGGGGGCGATGCCGCCCGCATCGAAGGTGCTGATGTTGTGGTCGATGTGCCAGTAGAACCAGGCGCCGCCGCCAGCGGTGGCCAGCAGTAGGACGGCGGCCGTGGCTCCGGCGGCCCGGGCCAGTCGCACCCGGAGGGAGCCGGGAGTGCCGTTCGCGGGGCGGCTCTTGGCGTCGGTCATCATCAGCGCTCTCTGTGCGGCCGCCCGGGTGCTCCGGCAGGCTGGTGCGGGTTCTCACTCGTCAGACGGTTCGGCGAGGGCGTCCGGTTACACGAGTGCGCACCCTAGCAAGGGAGACCCGCACGGCTGCGATCCCCCCGGCGGCGAGAGAGCACATCAGGAGTGCGCTTGTTCCACGGCATTGGCCGGAGTGCGGCGCTCCGGGTCCGCGCCTTCGAGCATCCGGCGCAGCAGGTCGCGCAGCTGCGCCCGCTCGTCCTCGGCGAGGGCGGCCAGCGGCTCGCGGGCGAAGTTGAGGGACTCGCGCAGCTCCTCGGAGGCGTCCCTGCCGGTGTCGGTGGCAGCGACCAGCTTGACCCGGCGGTCCTGTGGATCGGCCTCACGGGTGACGAACCCGCGGTTCTCCAGCCGGTCCACGATGCCGGTGATGTTGGATGGCTCGCAGCTCAGCGTCTGGGCGATGTGGCGCATCGGCATGGGGCCGCGTCTCAGCAGCGCGAGCACCTTGGCCTGGGCGCCGGTGAGCGATCGGGCGGCGGCGGCCTCCTCGTACTCCCGGTGGAAGAGCGCGACCAGGCTCGCCATGAGGTCCACGACCTCGCGGGTGATCGCGTCGGCTGGCGGCGGGGCGACCGGATTCGGTGGCATCTCCATGCCGTCCAGTGTAGCTGGAAAGTTGACAACGTGAACCTTTCATGTCCACGATTGCTTTAGTAGGTCAACCTTTCAGGGTGGCCGGTTCAGGGACGACACAGTGGGAGTGCAGCCATGTCAGAGCAGGCGGCAACGGAGCGGGCGGTACCCACCACGGGCCGTGAGTGGCACCTGGTGGCCAGGCCGGAGGGCTGGCCGAAGCCCGGCGACTTCGCTCTGGTGGAGGCCGGGGTCAGGCAGCCGGGGCCGGGTGAGGTCCTGGTCCGCAACGTTTACATGTCGGTCGACCCCTACATGCGCGGGCGGATGAACGATGTCCGGTCCTATGTCCCGCCGTTCCAGCTCGGTGCGGTGATGGAGGGCGGCGCGGTCGGCTACGTGGTGGCCTCGCAGGCCGAGGGCTTCGAGGTGGGCGACGCGGTGCTGCACGGCCTCGGCTGGCGCGAGTACGCCACCGTCGACGCCAAGCACGCGGTCAAGGTCGACTCCGAACTCGCCCCGCTCTCCTACTACCTGGGCATCCTCGGCATGCCAGGCCTGACCGCCTATGCCGGTCTGCTCGAGGTCGCGAGCTTCAAGCCGGGCGACTCCGTCTTCGTCTCCGGTGCGGCCGGCGCGGTCGGCTCGCTGGTCGGCCAGATCGCCAGGCTCAAGGGCGCGGGCCGGGTGATCGGTTCGGCCGGCTCGGCCGAGAAGGTGGCCAAGCTGGTGGGCGACTACGGCTTCGACGCGGCCTTCAACTACAAGGACGGACCGGTCCACGACCAGCTGACCGAGGCCGCACCCGACGGTATCGACGTCTACTTCGACAACGTCGGCGGCGACCACCTGGAGGCCGCGATCGCCGCACTCAAGGTGCACGGCCGGGTCACCCTGTGCGGCGCGATCTCGCAGTACAACGCCACCAGCGCCCCGAAGGGCCCGCGCAACCTGGCGCTGGCCATCGGCAAGCGGCTGCGCCTGCAGGGCATGCTGGTCCGCGACCACGCCGCGCTCCAGTCGCAGTTCGTCGCCGAGATGGCGGGCTGGCTGAAGGACGGCAGCCTGCACTACGACGAGACCGTGGTGGACGGCGTGGAGAACGCCGCCGAGGCCTTCCTCGGCATGCTGCGCGGTGACAACACCGGCAAGATGGTGGTCAAGCTGGCTCCATGACGGATCGTCGAGAAGTCTGAGCGCCCCTGCGGACCTGTTCCGCGGGGGCGCTTCGCATGCCGTCCGGGGGCGTTCTGCGTGCGGATCCCGCCTTTTCGGCGGAGCGTCAGGTTCGGGGTGCGGCGGCACGATTGCGGTTTTCGGATGGGGCCGTTCGGGGGAGAGATTCGGAAAGGGGTAGACCTCGTGGCGGATCTGGCTAGCATTGAGCGAGAGCTTGTCCGTTTTGCTCAACTTGATGACCTAATGTCGAATGAGTTGGGCGCCACGGGGGCAGGAACTGGTCAGGCAGTGAGGCCGGGCCGGTGGCGGGTACGAGGCAGCTGGGGAAGGCGACCCTCGTCCACAGCCTGGAGGTCCCGGTGACGACTCGTGGAGTCCTGTACATCCACTCCGCGCCCCGCGCGCTGTGCCCGCACGTCGAGTGGGCGGTCGCAGGCGTACTCGGTGTGCGGGTGAGCCTCGACTGGATCCGCCAGCCGGCCGCACCCGGTCACTGGCGTGCCGAGTTCTCCTGGCAGGGTGAGCCCGGCACCGCGTCGAAGCTGGCATCCGCCCTGCGCGGCTGGCAGCTGATCCGGTACGAGGTGACCAGTGAGCCCTGCGCCACCGCGGAGGGAGAGCGCTACAGCAGCACGCCGGCGCTCGGTATCTTCCACGCGGTCACCGGCATCCACGGGGACATCCTGATTCCGGAGGACCGGCTGCGGGCGGTGCTGCTGCGGGCCAAGACGGAGGGTGGCAACCTGGAGGCCGAGCTGGCGCGGCTGCTCGGCAAGCCGTGGGACGACGAGCTCGAACCCTTCCGCTACGCCGGTGAGGGGGCCCCGGTGCGCTGGCTGCACCAGGTGGTCTAGCCGCGCTTCAGGGGGTCGCGGCCTGCCGACTCCCCGTACCTCTGGGGGCAGCCCGCAGCCCCGGAAGCAGCGCACGTCCCAGATGCCCGGAGGTCCGCCCGTACGGGGATACGGCGTGCCGAACGCCCGAGGGCCGTACCGGTGATCCGGTACGGCCCTCGAGTGCTGGCGATGCGTCAGACGGTGCGGAAGGCGAGGACCACGTTGTGGCCGCCGAAGCCGAAGGAGTTGTTGAGGGCGGCGATGCGGCCCTCGGGGAGCTTGCGGGGCTCACCGCGCACGATGTCCGCGTCGACGTCGTCGTCCAGGTCGTCGACGTTGACGGTCGGCGGGGCGAGGCGGTTGTGCAGCGCGAGCACGGTGGCCACGGTCTCGATACCGCCGGCACCGCCCAGCAGGTGGCCGGTCATCGACTTGGTGGCCGAGATGGCGATGTGGTCGACGTGCTCGCCGAGTTCCTTGCGCAGCGCCTTGATCTCGGCGACGTCACCCTGCGGGGTCGAGGTGGCGTGCGCGTTGACGTGCACGACCTCGGCCTTGTCCAGGTCGGTCTGCTCGAACAGGCCGGCCAGCGCCTGGGCGATACCGGCACCGGTCGGCTCCGGCTGCGCGATGTGGTGGGCATCGGAGGAGAGGCCCTGGCCGACGGCCTCGCAGTAGACGCGGGCACCGCGGGCGGCGGCGTGCTCGGCCGACTCCAGCACGACCACACCGGCACCCTCGCCGAGCACGAAGCCGTCGCGGGCCTTGTCGTACGGGCGGGAGGCGCGCTGCGGCTCCTCGTTGTTCTTGGACATCGCCATCATGTTGGCGAACGCGACGATCGGCAGCGGGTGGATCGCCGCCTCGGTGCCACCGGCGACCACGACGTCGGCGCGGCCGCTGCGGATCATCTCGATCGCGTAGCCGATCGCCTCGGCGCCGGAAGCGCAGGCGGAGACGGGGGTGTGCACACCAGCGCGGGCGCCGACCTCCAGACCGACGTTGGCCGCCGGGGAGTTGGGCATCAGCATCGGGACGGTGTGCGGGGAGACCTTGCGGACGCCCTTCTCCTTCAGTACGTCGTACTGGTCGAGCAGGGTCGTCACGCCGCCGATGCCGGAGGCGATCACGGTGCCCAGGCGCTCGGGGGTCAGCTTGGAGGACTCGTCGGTGGCGGGGGCCTCGTAGCCGGCGTCGGCCCAGGCCTCGCGGGCCGCGATCACGGCGAACTGCGCCGAGCGGTCCAGCTTGCGGGCCAGCGGACGGGGGAGGACCTCGGCCGGGTCCACGGCGGTGCGCGCGGCGATCCGGACGGGCAGCTCGGCGGCCCACTCCTCGGTCAGCTCGACCACACCGGAACGGCCCTCGAGCAGGCCCTCCCAGAACGAGGCGGCGGTGCCGCCCAGCGGCGTGAAGGCGCCGATACCTGTGACGACCACGGTGCGATTTTCAGCGGTCACTGGTTTCTTCTTCTCTCACGTTGTGCGGGGAGGGTGGGCCGGGCCGGGGATGGGGCCGAAAGTCGGGGCCCTGGGGGGCGGGTGGCCGGCCGGGACGCGTGCGGCGCCCCGGCCGGCGGGTTCGGTCAGCGAAGACCGAAGGTTGATCAGGCGTTGGCCAGGATGTAGTCCACGGCGTCGCCGACGGTCTTCAGGTCCTTGACCTTGTCGTCCGGGATCTTCACCTCGAACTTCTCCTCGGCGGCCACGACGACCTCGACCATGGAGAGCGAGTCGACGTCCAGGTCGTCGGTGAAGGACTTGTCGAGCTCGACGTCCTCGGTCGGGATGCCGGCGATCTCGTTGACGATCTCGGCGAGACCTTCCAGGACCTCGTCCTTGGTAGCCATAATCGGCTGCTCCTCTTCACTGTGGATTGCCAACCGCCCGGCGGACGGTCGGCAGGTTTTCGGTGCCGTACCCCACGGATGCGGGTCACGGTGGTGCAACTGGCGGTGATGTTGCCTAGGGGAGAGTAACGACTGCCGCCGCGTAGACCAGACCCGCCCCGAAGCCGATGATCAGGGCGAGGTCGCCGCTCCTGGCCTCACCGGCCTCCAGCATCCGCTCCATGGCGAGCGGAATGGAGGCGGCGGAGGTGTTGCCGGTCTCGACGATGTCCCGGGCGACCGGGACCGAGTCGGGCAACTTGAGCGCCTTGATCATGGCGTCGGTGATCCGCATGTTGGCCTGGTGCGGGATGAACGCGCCGAGCTGGTCGGCGGTGATCCCGGCCGCGTCCAGCGCCTGCTGGGCGACCTTGGCCATCTCCCACACGGCCCAGCGGAAGACCTTCTGGCCCTCCATCCGCAGCGCGGGCCACCTGACTTCGTCACCGGCGCCGTTGACGGCGTCGGCCTTGCCGAAGGCGGTGTCCCAGGCCTGGGTCTGCGAGATGACGTCCTTCTGGGAGCTGTCCGAACCCCAGATGACCTTGCCGATCCCGGGAGTCTCGGACGGGCCGACGATGGCCGCGCCAGCGCCGTCCCCGAAGATGAAGGCGGTCGACCGGTCCGAGGTGTCGGTCAGGTCGCTGAGCCGCTCCACGCCGATCACCAGCACGTACTCGGCGCTGCCGCCGCGCACCATGCCGTCGGCCAGGCTCAGGCCGTAGCCGAAGCCCGCGCACGCGGCCGAGATGTCGAAGGCCGGGGCGGTGCCGCAGCCGAGTCGTTCGGCGATCTCGGTGGCGATGGCCGGGGTCTGCTTGAGGTGCGAGACGGTGGCGACGATCACGCCGCCGATCTGCGCCGGGTCGATCCCGGCCTGCTTGATCGCCTTCTCGGCCGCCTGGACCGACATCTCGCTGACGGTCTCCTCCGGACCCGCCCAGCGGCGCTCGGCGATCCCGCTGCGGGTGCGGATCCACTCGTCGGAGGAGTCGATCCAATTCAGTACCTCGGCGTTCGGGATCACCCGGACCGGGCGGTAGCCGCCCACTCCGTGGATCCGCGAGTACGCGGCGCCGACCTGGGGGCGGATCTGCGGGACGGTCATGCGTTCTGCTCCTGACCGCTGTGCTCCGCGACCAGCGCGCGTGCCTTGTCGAGATCGGCGGGGGTCTTGAGGGCCAGCGTCGCCACGCCCTTGATGTTGCGCTTGACCAGGTTGGTGAGGGTGCCGGCCGGGGAGAGCTCGATCACCGCGGTGGCGCCGAGCTGCCGCAGGGTCTCCATGCACAGGTCCCAGCGGACCGGGTTGGACACCTGCGACACCAGGCGCGCCAGCACCTCGGCACCGGAGGTCACGACCTCGCCGTCCTTGTTGGAGACGTACGAAACCACCGGGTCGGACACCGTCAGGGTGGGCGCCAGCTTGGCCAGGCGCTCCACGCCCGGGGCCATGTGCTCGGTGTGGAAGGCACCGGCCACCTTGAGCGGGATCAGCCGGGCGCCGGCCGGCGGGTCGGCCTTGAGCGCGGCCAGCTGCTCCAGCGTGCCGGCCGCGACGATCTGCCCGCCGCCGTTGTTGTTGGCGGCCGTCAGGCCGTGCTCGGCCAGCTTGGCGGCCACCGCCTCGGGGTCGCCACCGAGCAGCGCGGCCATCCCGGTCGCGGTCCGGGCGGCGGCCTCGGCCATGGCCAGGCTGCGCTCGCGGACGAAGGTCAGCGCGTCCTCGGCGCTCAGCACCCCGGCACCGGCGGCAGCGGTGATCTCGCCGACGCTGTGGCCGGCGACCGCGCCGACCAGCTTGCGGGCCTCGGCCGCGTCGGGGAACAGGGCACGGGCGGTGAGCAGGCCGGCCGCGACCAGGAGCGGCTGGGCGACGGCGGTGTCCTTGATCTCTTCCTCGCCCGCCTCGGTGCCGAAGCGGACCAGGTCGATCCCGGCCACGGCGGACCAGCGCTGCAGCCGGTCGGCAGCGCCGTCCAGCTCCAGCCAGGGGCTGAGGAAGCCGGGGGTCTGGGCACCCTGTCCAGGGGCGACGATTACGAGCACGGTTCAACCCTCTCTCGCCAGGCACCCGGGGGCGGGTAGGCGACGGTAACGAAGAAAAGCACGCGGGATTGTGGAGTCCCTACAGGGCGGGGGTCAGCCCTGCTCGGCGACCGATCCGAGACGGCCCAGCGCAAGAGCGATGCGCAGGGTGAACGCCGACCGTACGTCGGACGGAGCATAGCCGGTGACGTCGGTCACACGGCGCAGTCGGTAGCGCACGGTGTTCGGGTGGACGAAGAGCATCCTGGCGGCTCCCTCCAAAGAGGAGGCTTGTTCGAGGTAGACACTCAGGGTCTCCAACAGCGCCGAGCCGGCCTCGTCGAGCGGTGTGTAGATCTCCTCCACCAGCTGCCGCCTGGCGGCCTGGTCGCCGGCGAGCGCCCGCTCGGGCAGCAGGTCGTCCGCCAGCACCGGGCGCGGGGCGTCCGGCCAGGCGGCGCAGGCCCGAAGTCCGGCGGCCGCGGCGGCCGCGGACCTGGTCGCGGAGAGCAGGTCGGGCACGGTCGGGCCGACCACCACCGGGCCCGGCGCGAACTGGCCGATCAGCGCCCTGGCGGCGTGCACCGGCTCCTTGTCGCCGCCCACCACCACGACCAGACGCTTGCCCAGCACACCGGTCAGCACGTGCAGCTTGGCGTACCTGGCGGCCCGGCGGATCGCCTCCACCACCAGTTCGCTGTCCCCGTCCGGGGCGCTGCCCATCACCACCCGGACCTGGGTCGGCTGACCCCAGCCCAGCGCGGCCGCCCGGGAGAGCACTCCCTCGTCCGCGTCACCGGAGAGCAGCGAGTTGACGACCAGCGCCTCCAGTCGCGCGTCCCACGCACCGCGCGCCTCCGCCGCCTGGGCGTACACCTGGGCGGTGGCGAAGGCGATCTCGCGTGCGTAGACCAGCACCGACTCGCGCATCCCGGCCTCGTCGCCGGGGGCGGCCACCTCCTCGATGGCCTCCTCCATCACCTCGATGGTGGTGCGGATCAGCTCCACGGTCTGGCGCAGGGTGATCGCCCTGGTCAGTTCGCGCGGTGCGGTGCCGAAGACGTCCGTGGAGATCGCCTGCGGGGCCTCCGGGTGGCGGTACCACTCGGTGAAGGCCGCGATACCCGCCTGGGCCACCAGACCGATCCAGGACCGGTGCTCCGGCGGCATCCGCCGGTACCAGCCCAGTTGGTCGTCCATCCGCGCGATCGCGGCACTGGCCAGCTTGCCCGCCGACTTCTCCAGCCGCTTGAGCGTCGCGGCCCGCAGCTCGGCCCGTTCGGCGGCCAACTTGCGCTCCTGCGCGGTCAGCCGCCCGGGCCTGCCGTTGCGCGGACGCTCGGCGGACTTGGCCGGGGACTTGGCGGCAGCCTTCGCCGGCGCCTGCGCCGGCCCGGTGTCCTCGGGGTCTGGCGCTGTCACCGCGGCTCCACCGGTCGCGGCCTTCACGGGTGCGACCTTGGTGGCCCCGGACTTCTTGTCGGAATTCGCTGAAGCGGCTGGCACAGGACAAGCCTGCCTCACGCCGGTCGGTGCTCGTGCACACCCCCACCGGTTGCGGCGGTGGCCCCGGTCACACCGGCTACGGTGTCAGTCGTGACTGACGCCGCCACCCGCCCCCGTGCCGACCTGCGCCGAGCGCCCGAGCGCTACCGCTCCACGCCGGCCGAAGGCATCGAAACCAGGCACGCCTTCTCCTTCGCCGGGCACTACGACCCGAAGAACACCCACTTCGGCGCGCTGCTCGCCTGCAACGAGGAGACCCTGGCCCCCGGCGCAGGCTTCGACGAGCACCGCCACCGCGACACCGAGATCCTCACCTGGGTCGTCGAGGGCGCCCTGGCCCACCGGGACGGCGACGGCCACGCGGGCGTGGTCCGCCCCGGCATGGTCCAGCACGTCAGTGCGGGTTCCGGCGTCAGCCACACCGAGCGCAACGTCGGCGGGGCCGAGGTGCCGGTGCGGTTCGTCCAGATGTGGCTGCAGCCGGATTCGTTCGACACCCCGCCCGCGTACGGGCTGCGCCGGGTCGAACCGGCCGCGGACGGGCTGACGTTGCTCGCGTCCGGTCTGGAGCGGGACGCCGGTACGGACGCGCTCCGGCTGCGGCGCAGTGACGCCGCGCTCTACCTGGTCACGGCCGGGCCCTGGCAGCCGCTGCCGGCACTGCCGCAGGCGCCCTACCGGTACGTGCACCTGACGGCGGGTTCGCTCGGGTACCGGACCGTGCCCGGGCCGAAGGGCAGCGGGCGGTCGATGGCGGCGGGGGACAGCGTCCGGGTCACCGGGAACGCGTTCGCCGACCCGACCGCGGGGGAGGACGGGGTGGAGCTGCTGTTCTGGGAGATGCACTCGGAGCTGAAGTACGGGTGAGGGCCTCCCCGCGAGGGCGCGGACGGCCAAGTGTGCTGGGTGCCGAATGACTTGGGCCTGACCGGGGCCGGGCGGACGGCTGCGGGTCGCGGCCTTCCGGTGGGGCGGTTCAGCTCGCCCCGGGAGGCTCGGTGGGGCAGGGGGCTTCTGCGGCGCGCGGTTCCCCGGGCCCCGGGGGGCAACCCGCTTGCGCCGAGGGCCAGTCGGGCCGCGCCGGGGATCAGCCGGCCCCTGCCGAGGGGAGTCGGCCCGCGCGGAGGAGTTCCGCCGGCCTGAGCTCGAACGGGTCAACGGGAGCGGCGATGCGGTCGGTGGCGGCTTACGTTGGCGATGGCCCGTACCGCCCCGTCGTCGCGGGGCCGCGGTCGTGGGCCGCGTCCCCGTGCTCCCGGCCCAGAGAGGCGCTTCGACATGGCCGACCCCTCCCAGCAACGGTGTGTGAACGGATCGCGGCGCAGGATATGCCTGGCCGGTCTCGTCGTTGCGGCCCTCCTGGCGGGCGCGGGCTGCTCCCCCGTCGATCCGGAGGCCGTCGCCCCGGATACCGGTACCCCGAACGTCGGCTCCGCGTCCGCCTCGGCGCCGGACACCGGCTCCGCGTCCACCTCCGGTAGCCCTCCGGTGCAGCTGAGCCCGGCGGTGACCGCGCAACTCGACGCGGCGGTCGGGCAGGTGATGCAGAAGGCCAATGTGCCCGGCGTGATCGTCGGGCTCTCGATCCCCGGCAACGGCACCTACACCAAGGCCTTCGGGGTCGCCGACCGCAGCAGCAACACGCCCATGACCACCGACCTGAACATGCGGATCGGCAGCGTGACGAAGACCTTCACCGTCACCGCGCTGCTGCGCCTGGTGGACGCGGGCAAGGTGGGGCTGGACGATCCGGTCGGGAAGTACGTCTCCGGGGTGCCGGGCGGGGACCGGATCAGCCTGCGGCAGCTGGCGGACATGCGCAGCGGCCTCTACCCGTACAGCTCGGACCAGGACTTCGTGAACGCCCTGATCGGCAATCCCGCCAGGTCGTTCACCCCGCAGGAACTGCTCGCATACAGCTTCAGGCACCCGGTGGCCTTCGAGCCGGGCAGCCAGTACCAGTACTCCAACACCAACACCATCCTGCTCGGCATGGTGGTGGAGAAGGCCGCCGGGCAGCCGCTCCAGGACTACCTGCAGCAGCAGGTGTTCGTCCCCGCGGGCCTGCAGCGCACGGTGTTCCCGACCGACGCGTCCTTCCCGGACCCGCACGCGCACGGCTACACCAACCAGACACCGGCCGGCTCGAGCGCGGACGCGACCGACTGGAACCCGTCCTGGGCCTGGGCGGCCGGGGCCGTGATCTCCAACCTCACCGACATGCAGCACTGGGCCGCTCTGCTGGCCACGGGTTCGCTGCTCAACCCCGGGACCCAGACGCAGCGGCTGCAGACGCTGCCCACCGGCTACCCCAACACCGGTTACGGGCTGGGGCTGTTCACCGACAACGGGTGGGTCGGGCACAACGGCTCGATCCCCGGCTACCAGAGCCTCGTGCTGTACCTGCCGTCAGCGAGGGCCAGCCTGGTGGTGCTCAGCAACACCGATGCGAACTACCAGGGTTCGGAGAACTCGACGCTGTTCGGTGAGGAGATCACCCGGATCGTGACACCGGGGAACGTGTACTCGCTGCCGGCGATGCCGACGGTGACCACGTCGCCGAGCGCGTCGGGGGCGTCCGCTCCGCCCTCCGCGTCCCAGTCCTCCTCCGGGTCGCCCACGGGTTCGCCGTCCGGACCGCCCACAGGTTCGCCGTCCGGACCGCCCTCGGGCCCGGCGGGCACGTCCGCGTCGTCCTCGGCGGTGCCGCCGTCCGCGGTGCCGTCCGGCGTGCCGTCGGTGACCTCGCCGTTCGCGTCCGTCACCGGGCTGCCCGGTGCCGGGGCGAGCTGACCGCGCTGGCTGGGATCCGGGTCGGCGCGGGCGGGCCGGGGCGCGCGCCGACCCGGATCCGGGCGCCGGTGGGCGGCGGTCAGCCGCGAAGTTCGGCGAGGACGGCGTCGTTGAACTGCGGCCAGACCTCGGCGGCCCACGGCCCGAAGTCGCGGTCGGTGAGGGCGACACAGGCGACGCCCGCGACCGGGTCGACCCACAGGAAGGTGCCGGACTGGCCGAAGTGGCCGAAGGTCTCGGGGGAGTTGGCGGTGCCGGTCCAGTGCGGAGACTTCTCGCCGCGGATCTCGAAGCCGAGGCCCCAGTCGTTGGGCCGGCGGTGGCCGAAGCCCGGCAGGACGCCGCTCACTCCTGGGTACGCGACCTCGCGGGTCGCGGTGCGCACCGTGGACGGATCCAGCAGCGTGGGCGCCTGCAACTCGGCCGCGAAGCGGGCCAGATCGGCCACGGTGGAGAGGCCGCCCGCACCGGCGGGCGAGCGGTGGGCGGTGTTGATCAGCGTGGCCCGCATGCCCAGCGGCTCGAACACCGCCTCGGCGGCGTACTGCGCGAAGTCGATCCCGGCTGCCTTGGTCAGGGTGTCCGCCAGCACGTCGAAGCCGGCGTTGGAGTAGAGTCGCCGGTTGCCCGGCTCGGCCATCGTCCGGTGCTCGTCGAAGGCCAGCCCCGAGGTGTGCGCCAGCAGGTGCCGGACGGTCGAACCCTCCGGTCCCGCCGGGTCGTCCAGCTCGAAGACCCCTTCCTCGACCGCGACCAGCACGGCGTACGAGGTGAGCAGCTTGGTCACCGACGCCAGCGGGAACAGCCACTCCTGCGGCCCGTGTTCGCCCAGCACGACGCCGTCCGCGCCCCGTACCACGGCGGTTGCCGCGTTCGGCACCGGCCAGTCCTCGATCATCCGCAAGCTCTGCATGCGCCGACTCTAACGAGCCGCGCGGCAGGGCGGCGTGGCGGGCTTGCTTGGAGTGCGCTCCAACTCAGTAACTTCGTAGTCATCGCCGACCGACCGGGGGGTCCACTCGATGGCAACGACCGCACGGATCAACTCCGATCTGCTGAGCTGTTCGGAGGCCTACCGGACGGCGAGCGCGGAGGCCGACCGCACCCCGCGGCACAGCATCAGCGCCGTCGCGGCGGTCAGCGGGCTGACCGCCCACACGCTGCGCTGGTACGAGCGGATCGGCCTGCTGGACCCGATCGACCGCTCGTACTCCGGCCAGCGGCGGTACAGCGACGCCGACCTGAACCGGCTGGGTTTCCTCAGCCGGCTCCGGCTGACCGGGATGCCGGTCGCCGACATGCTCCGCTACGTGGAGCTCGCCCGGGCCGGTGACGACACCGTCGAGGCCCGCCGCGAGATCCTCGTCCAGCACCGGGAGGAGGTCCGGCAGAAGATCGCCGATCTGCACGCGACCCTCGCGGTGCTCGACTACAAGATCGACATCTACTCGGAGAACCGGCAGCAGGTCCCGGACCACCGGTACGAGCCGCCCGCCCGAGCCGGCCGGCCCGGGCGGTACGAGCAGCAGCAGTACGACCAGATCGACAGGAAGAAGCAGAGCGCATGACTCTCCCCACCACCGTCCTCGGCACCAACGGCCCCGTGGTCGGCACCCAGGGCCTCGGCTGCATGGGCATGAGCGAGTTCTACGGGCCGACCGACACCGCGGAGGCGCTGGCCACCCTGGACGCGGCCCTCGACCTCGGCGTCACCCTGTTCGACACCGCCGACATCTACGGCTCCGGCAAGAACGAGGAGCTGATCGGCCCGTTCGTCCGGGCCAACCGCGACCGGGTCGTCCTCGCGACCAAGTTCGCCATCGAGCGCCGGGCCGACGACCCCGAGTACCGGGGCGTACGGAACGACCCGGCGTACATCCGCACCGCCGTGGACGCCTCGCTGCGCCGCCTCGGGGTGGACGTCATCGACCTGTACTACATGCACCGCCGCGACCCGGGGGTCCCGCTGGCCGAGTCGGTCGGCGCGATGGCCGAGCTGGTACGGGCGGGGAAGGTGCGGCACCTGGGGCTCTCCGAGGTAACCGGGGCGGAGCTGCGCGAGGCGCACGCCGTGCACCCGATCGCCGCGCTGCAGTCGGAGTGGTCGCTCTTCTCCCGGGACGTCGAGCACAGCGCGGTGCCCGCCGCCGCCGAGCTCGGGGTCGCCCTCGTCCCGTACTCGCCGCTCGGGCGGGGTTTTCTGACCGGGGCCTTCCAGGCCGCCGAGCAGCTCTCGGCGGATGACTTCCGGCGGAGCCAGCCGCGGTTCAGCGGGGAGAACGCGGCTCGGAACGCCGCACTGGTCGAGCCGATCCAGAAGATCGCCGCCGGGCGCGGGGCCACCGCGGCCCAGGTGGCCCTCGCCTGGGTGCACCAGCGGGCCGAGGTGCACGGACTGACCGTGGTGCCGATCCCCGGCACCCGCAAGCGCTCCCGGCTGGCGGAGAACGCCGCGGCCGCGACGCTGCGGCTCACGCCGGAGGAGCTCGCCGAGCTGGAGCCGATCGCCGGGCGCGTGACGGGGCAGCGGTACACGGACATGAGCCTCACCTCCGGCGCCCGGGAGTAGGCGCACCGGCAGGGGCCGGGGCTCTGCTCGGGAGAGCCGAACCCCGGCCCCGGGAAGACCTGCCGCCGCCCGTCCCGGGACGGTGTCAGGAGGTGGCCGGCGGGTGGGTGACGCTCGCGTACCTGCCGAGCGCGATGTCGCCGAAGTTGTGCAGGCTGGCGGTGTTCGGCGCGAAGTAGCCGGTGTGGCCGGCCGCGCCGGCGGAGGAGACCCGGATCGCCCCGAAGCCCTCGCCGGTCGGGTCGGCGCCGTGGCCGAGACCGCCGACCTCCAGGTACGGGACGTTGCCGATCCAGTCGGTGGGGTTGCGGGCCGCCCAGACCCGGACGCCGTCACCCAGCCCGGAGGCGTTCTGCACACCCATCCCCGGGCTGCCGAAGACCACCAGGTCGGTGGGCCGGTCCTCGTGGATCTTCGGCGCGGCGATGCCGCAGACCACCGAACCGTAGGAGTGGCAGAACAGCGCCGGCGGGGTCTCCGGGTGGCTGGTCGCGCCCAGGCCGTCGAGCAGGCGCTCCAGTCGAGGGGCGCCGACCTCGGCGAGCCGCGAGGTGACCGCGTCGGGGCCGAGGCCCAGCGGGGTGACGTAGCCCGTCCAGGCGATCACGGCGGTGCGGGTGCCGGGGGACTGCCGGTGCTCCTCGTCGAAGAGCGCGCGGGCCATCCCGGACGGGGAGCGCAGCGGGTCCGAGGGCTGGTCGAAGTGGGCGAGGTCGGCGTCCGAGCCGGGGACCAGCACGGCGACCTTCTGGGCCGAGGCGAGGTCACCGTAGACCTCGCTGACCAGGCCGCGGCCGCGCGGGTCGAAGGCCAGGACCTGGCGGCCGGGGGCCAGCAGCTCCTCGGTGTTGTCGGCGCGCAGCCTGGCGGCGGAGCGGTCGTTCGCGGTGAGCTTCGGGTCGTCGGCGCGAAAGCGCCACCTGTCGGCCTCGGCCCTGATCGCCAGCCGGTTGGCCTGGTAGCGCAGCTTGACCGGCGCGCCGTCGAGGTTGCCGACCACCAGCGGGTACCGGGCCACCAGACGGGTGGCCTGCTCGGGCGTGAGCGAGGCGAAGAAGGCGGCGACCGTGCGCGCGTCGGCGGTGGCCGGGTCGGGCAGCGACCGGCCCAGGGAGTGGTCGGCTGCCCACTCGGTGCTGCCGGCCGGCGGGGTGGAGATGGCCAACTGCTCGGTGGCGGCGGCGGCCTGGGCCGCTGCGGCTCCGGCGTCCACCAGCACGGCGCAACCCGCGAACGCCCCTATCAGGGCACGCTTGATCCGCCTGCGGCGTGCCGCCGTGTACTGGCTGAGCCTGCGCTTCGTCAGCCTGCGCTGCAAGGCCTCAACTCCCTCGGACCCGTGACCGTCACAGCGGGCGGGGCCCGATGGTGGTACGACCGCCAACTACTCGTCAGCCAGGGTAGGGGCTCGGAGCACGGCCCGTGCAGGCTCCAAACTGTGCGATGAATCACACCATGCCGTCATGGCCCGTCTGCCTTCGTCTCGAATTCCTTGATCAGGTACTTCGGGGCGATGCTGCGTCACGCCTCCGTCAGCAGATTGTTCAGCTCGCCCGCGGCCACTGTGGCGAGGCTCACCTCCACCCAGCCGTGCCGGCCGACGCGGAACGCCGCCGAGTACGTCCGTGGGGCGGCGGCCGGCAGCTCGGCCTGCTCTCCCTTGCCCGCCTTGACGCGGGCCGAGCCGTCCTCGGGGGTGCTCATGGCGAAGATCCTCTCGCCGAGCCGGAGCGTCGCCTTCGTCTCCCGGGTGAGCCGCTCGGCGGTCTGCGGGAGGGCCGGGCCCATGGCCAGGAACTGATCGAACGTCACCATGCCGCCAGGGTGGGGCGGGGCGGCGACCTCGACCGGGCCCAGCACCCCGGCCGAGGTCACACCACTCCGAGGGCGTACGCCGCGAAGAGCGCAGCGGCCGCGCCCGCCACCGCCCTGAGCGGTCCGCGCAGGCCCCAGGGCCCGTCGAAGCGCCGGGCGTACCGTGCGACCGCCACCAGGGCCATTCCGAAGACCGGCAGCCAGATCAGCCGGGCCGCCACCCAGTCCGGCGAGTTCGGCGCGGTGGTCAGGCCGGGGACGGCACCCAGCCGGGAGAAGGTCAGGGCCACCGAGTACATCGCCGTCTGGTGCCAGCAGAAGATGGTCATCGCGGAGAGGTTGACCACCACTACCGGCAGCCAGAGCAGCGGACGGCGGAGCAGGTGCGCGATCCGGTCCCGCAGCAGCATCGCGGCACCGCACTGGACGGCCGCCAGCGCGAGCACCAGCAGGGACGGCGGGTGCGAGTTGGTGCGCGCCTGGCCCGGCACGCCCACCATGCTGGCCGGGTAGTGGAAGATCAGCAGCAGCACGGCGAACAGTGCGGCCCCGCCCAGCAGCAGCGTCCGGGCCCCGGCCCGCCCGATCCGGCCCTGTGCCCAGGAGACGCCCAACTGGTAGCCGAACATCCACCCCGGCACCAGGTTCACCAGGGCCAGCCAGGACGGTACCGACCCGGCCCACGGCCCGTACCGCAGCAGGTCGACCAGTGCGACGGTGGCCAGCAGCGGCGCCGCGGCCCAGCCGCCCAGGCGGCGTCCGGCGGCCACGCAGTACGGGGTGAGTGCGGTCAGCACCAGATACACGCCGATGTACCAGAGCGGTTGCACCACCAGGACCGCACCGGTCCGTACGGTGCCCTGCGGCACGCCGAGCGCCTGCAGCAGCGGGATCAGCACCGCCCACACTGCGGCCACTCCCAGCACCGGGCGCAGTAGCCGGACCGAGCGGGCGCGCAGCCAGGCCGTGGTGCTCGCCCCGCGTGCCCTGGCCCGCTCCAGCGAGCGGACCGAGGAGCATCCGCCGACCAGGAAGAACACGCCGAGCAGTTGCAGGCCCCAGCTGAGCGGGGCGAAGAAGCCGAGTGAGGTGAGCGGGCTGGCGTTGTGCAGCACCCCGCCTTGGAGGGTGAGCCCGCCGAGCAGCCAGTGGCCGACCGGGACGGCGAGCAGGGCGAGCGCGCGCAGGCCGTCCAGGGCGCGGTCGCGGTCGGCGGGGGTCCGGTCCGCGACCCGGTCGGCGGTCCGGCGCAGGCGGTGGGCGAAGGGGGCTCGGGTGACGGGGCAGGGACTGTCAGCGGGCATCACGGCACTCCTGGTTCGGGTCGGCGCACTGGATGTGCGAGTGGTCGCCGAGTGCGATGGCGGCGAAGGAGGCGAGCGAGGAGGTGCCGGGGGCGAAGTAGCCGCTGTGGCCGTGCGAGCCGGCCGAACTGACCACCCGGGCACCGAAGTCGGCGGCGGTCGGATCGGCGCCGTGGCCGAGGCCGAGCACCGAGACGTGCGGGACGTCGCCGATCCAGTCGGAGCCGTTGCGCTCGGCGGCCCAGAGCGGCACCCGCAGGGCCCGCGCGTCGGGGACGTCCATCCCGGGCGAGCCCAGGACCACCAGGTCGGACACCTGCTCCGGGCGCGGGTCGGCCAGCCCGCAGACCGCCGATCCGTAGCTGTGGCAGAACAGCGCCACCGGGCCGGTGACCGGCGCGAGGGCGGCCAGGAAGCGGTCCAGCCGGCCCGCACCCGCCCGGGCCAGATCGGCGGTTGCCGCGTCGAGGCCGACCCCGACGGGCGTGGTGTAGCCGGCCCAGGCGACGACGGCGACCCGGTCGCCGGTGGCGTGCCGCAGTGAGCGCGCCATCCCGGCCGGGGTGCCGTACGGGTCGTTCGTGCGGTCGAAGGACATCAGGTCGACGTCCGAGCCGGGCACCACCACCGCGGTGCGGGTCGCCGTGGCGAGATCTCCGTACACCTCGGCGATCTGGCCGCGGCCGCGCGGATCGAAGGCAAGAACCTGACGACCCATCAGAGATGCGCAACGGTCGGCACGTTCGGCCGCCGAGCGCTGCTGGTCGGGGGTGACGGCCGGATCGGCGGCGCGAGCGAGTTCGCGCTCGCGCTCCTCGGCCAGGGCGAGCGCGTTGGCGCGGTAGCGCAGCTTGACCGGCGCGCCGTCGAGGTTGCCGACCACCAGTGGGTGGCGGGCGGCCAGGGTGTCCTGCTGCGCCGCCGTGAGGCCGGCGAAGAACCGGGCCACCTCGGCGGCCGGGGCCGTGGCGGGATCCGGCAGCCGCACCCCCAGTGAGCCGTCGGCCGCCCAGGCCGCACTTCCCTCCGGTGGACCGGTCACCGGCGTCTGGATGTCCGCCGCTGCCGCCCATCCGCCGGCTCCTGCCAGCACCGCGACCATCGCCGCGGCCGCCACCAGCCCCCGCCCGAACCGTCCTGCCATCTCCTGCTCCTCCTCCACGACTTGGACGGGGAGGAAGGTAGGGAGGAGGTGCCCCGACGGACGTCACACCGCGGGGCCAACTGCGGCGTCATACCGTGGTGCCAGGGGTACGCCTGCTGGGGATGGGGAGGTGCCACTCCCGCGGTTTCGTCCGCGCGTCACGGGCACGGGAGAGGGAGGCGCCCGGCGGCGGGGCCGGGGCGGGCCTGGGCGTCCGGGACGCGGATGAGCGACCCCGTGCGCACGGCGCACGGGGTCAGGGCGGCGGACCGGAGACGGCCGACCCGCCGCGGCGGAGTCCGTTACTGGCCCGGGGTGACCAGGCCGGACTCGTAGGCGAGGACCACGGCCTGGGCGCGGTCGCGGAGGTCGAGCTTGGCCAGGATGCGGCCGATGTGGGTCTTGACGGTCTGTTCGGCGACGATCAGGCGGTCGGCGATCTGCTGGTTGGAGAGGCCGCGGGCGATCAGTTCGAGCACTTCGGTCTCGCGCGGGGTGAGGCCGCCCAGGCGCAGCCGGGGGTCGCGGCGGGGCGCGGGCCGGGTGCGGGCGAAGTCCTCGATCAGCCGGCGGGTGACCGAGGGGGCCAGCAGGGCCTCGCCGGCCGCGACGACCCGGACGGCGGAGATCAGGTCGGCGGGCGGGGCGTCCTTGAGCAGGAAGCCGCTGGCCCCGGCGCGCAGCGCCTCGTACACGTAGTCGTCGACGTCGAAGGTGGTCAGCATCAGCACCTTGGGGCGGTGGACGACCCCGACCGGGGGGTCGAGCAGCCGGCGGGCCGCCTCCAGGCCGTCCATCTCGGGCATCCGGACGTCCATCAGCACCACATCGGGGTGGGTGCGCCCGCTGACCTCCAGTGCCTGCCTGCCGTCGGCGGCGTCGCCGACCACGTCGATGTCGCTCTGCGCGCCCAGCAGCGCCGCGAATCCGGCCCGGACCATCGCCTGGTCGTCGACGATGACTACGCGGATGGTCATGTGCTGGGCTCCTCGGGCTGGTTGACGGGCAGGACGGCGGCCACGCGGAATCCGCCGTCGGGCAGCGGTCCGGTGTCCAGCCTGCCACCGAGCAGCCGCACGCGTTCACGCATTCCCACCAGCCCGTGCCCGGTGCCCTCGGAGGACTCGATGCCCGTGCGGTCCTGCCCGCCCGGCGGGCCGGTGTCGACCACGGTGATCCGCAGGGCCTCGTCCTCGGCGGCGATCGAGACCCAGACCTGGGCGCGGGGCGCGTGGCGGACCACGTTGGCCAGCGCCTCCTGGACGATCCGGTACGTGGACAGGCCGACCGCCTGCGGCAGTTCGCCCAGGGCGTGGACCTCCTCGGTGACGGCCAGCTCGGCCCGGACGCCGGCCTGGGCGACCGTGTCGACCAGTTCGGGAACCTGGTCCAGACCGGGCTGCGGGGTGCGGTCCGCGGCGCTCTCCTCGCTGCGCAGCACGCCGAGCAGCCGGCGCATCTCGGTCAGCGAGCTGCGGGCGGCGGCGGCGATGGTGCCGAACTCCTCGACGGCCTCGGCCGGCAGGCCGCCGATCCGGTACGGCGCGCTGTCCGCCTGGACGGTGATCACCGACATGTGGTGCGCCACCACGTCGTGCAGCTCGCGGGCGATCCTGGCGCGTTCCTCCAGCAGCGTGCGCCGTCCGCGTTCGGCCTCGCTGATCTGCTCCTGCTCGGCGAGCAACCGCCTCGCCTCGCCACGTCCGCGCAGACTCCAGCCGAGCAGCAGCACGGCACCGCTGAGCACGATCGGCAGCGGGGCGCCGGCGTCCCCGGACCGGGTGAAGGCCGCTCCCGCCCCGGCGGTGGCCAGCCCGGTGGCCATCCAGACGGCGAGCAGGGTCCGCCCGCTCTCCCGCACGGCCAGCGCCAGCATCAGGAACAGGTAGCCGATCAGCGTGGTCACCGACCAGGGCCAGGGGCCCGCGCCGTGCGGGGTGTCCAGAGTCAGCACGGCCCCGGCGACGGAGGCCGGGAACACCACCCACCAGACGGCCAGTGGTCGGGTGACCGCCACCAGCAGCGGCGCGGTCTGGGCGACCACCAGCGCCGCCGCGGTCGGGACCGGCAGTTCGTACGAGGTGTGCAGATGGACGGTGCCGGTCGGGATCAGGGCCGCGTTGAGTGCGCCCGCGATCACGTACGGCAGGCTGCGCACCCAGCGGTGGCGGGAGCCGCCGAGCAGCGGCTCGGCACCGCCGGTCGGGGTGATCAGGGCGTGCCCGAGGGAGACCGCGAGCGCGCGCAGCTCGGGCAGGGCCGAGCGCAGGTCGGACAGGACGTTGGCGGGCGGTCGGATCTTCATCCCGGCCCAGGCTAGGGGCCGGGGAGTGCGCCGGCATCGTACGCAGGAGCTGTTCCGTGCGTAGTACCTGGGTATGACGTGGAGCCGGGCCCTGCGCGGCGGGACGCCGGGCTCAGGGCCGCCAGGAACCGGACAGGGCGGGCCCGAGCTGGTCGAAGTGGCGCTCGAGCGTGGCGATCATGCCGTCGGGGCCGACCTGGTGGGCGGCGGCGTCCGTGGTCCAGGAGAGGTGGGAGAGCCGGACGACCGCGCCGAAGACGGCGGCCAGCAGCCGGGGGCGCAGGTCGGTGGCCGGGTCCAGGCCCTCGCGTTCGGACAGGATGGCGGCGATCTGGCGCTCCTGCTCGGCGGTGTGTCGCAGGTGGGCGGCGAGCAGGGTGGGCGTGGACTCGATGAGTTCGAGCAGTTCCAGGGCGGCGGTGACACTGCCGGGGCCGGCGTGCTCCACGCTGCCGAGGCTGCGCCAGGACTCGGTGATGGCGGCGCGCATGGCCGTCAGCGGTTCCTCCTCGGCGGGGCGCCGGCGCAGGCACTCGATGAAGAAGCCCTCGGCGTCGGCCATGACGGCCAGGGCGACCTGCTCCTTGTTCTCGAAGTAGCGGAAGAAGGTGCGCTGGGAGACGTCCACGGCGGCGGCGATCTCGTCCACCGTGGTGCGGCCGTAGCCGTGGACGAGGAAGAGCCGGTGCGCCGCTTCGACCAGGGAGTCCCTGGTACGCCGCTTCTTCCGCTCACGGAGCCCGAGGACCCGGCAGGCGGGGTCGGTGGTCGCTTCGGCGAGCTGTGCGGCCATACGAGGGGCCTTTCGAGGGAGGAGTGGTCGGTATCACCACGATAGCGCTCTGACATATGTCATCAATGCGCACAAGTCACCGTTTGCCGAATGTCAGCGACTGCCATAATGTCGTGAGTCAGTGGCGTCCGTCGGGCTGGACAACCGTGGGGACGGGTGGGCCGGGGCGCCACTCGCCATGTCGTTCGGGCTCCGGAGGGCCAGTTATGAGTCAGTCCGTCGTCAACAAGGGGAAGGCGGACCTGCCGCCGCAGCGCAGCGGTCCGCCGGGGGAGCGGAACGGCCTGAAGGGCCATCCGTGGCTGACCCTGCTCACCGTGGCGGTCGGCGTGATGATGGTCGCCCTGGACGGCACCGTCGTCGCCATCGCCAACCCGGTCATCCAGACCGACCTCGGCGCCTCGCCCGCCGACATCCAGTGGGTCACCAGCGGCTACCTGCTGGCACTCGCGGTCTTCCTGATCACCGCGGGGAAGATCGGCGACCGCTTCGGCCACAAGGCGACCTTCCTGGTCGGCGCGACCGGCTTCGCCGCCACCTCGGCCGCGATCGGCTTCGCCGGCAACATCCAGACGGTGATCGCCTTCCGGGTGCTGCAGGGCCTGTTCGGCGCGCTGCTCCAGCCCGCCGCGCTCGGCCTGCTGCGCGGAGCCTTCCCGGCGGAGAAGCTGAACATGGCGATCGGCATCTGGGCCGGTGTGATCGGCGCCTCCACCGCCGCCGGGCCCATCGTCGGCGGCCTGCTGGTCGAGCACGTCAGCTGGCAGTCGGTCTTCTTCATCAACGTCCCGGTCGGCGCGGCGGCCCTGCTGCTCGGCCTGTGGATCCTGCGCGACGTACGGGCCGAGAACGCGGCCAAGTCCTTCGACATCCCCGGCATCGTGCTGCTGTCGGCGGCGATGTTCGCGCTGGTCTGGGGCATCATCAAGGCCCCGAGCTGGGGCTGGGGCGACACCCGCACGCTGCTGTTCCTCGGCGGCGCGCTGCTCGCCATGGTGCTCTTCGCGCTCTGGCAGGCCCGTGCCAAGGAGCCGCTGATCCCGCTCAGCCTGTTCCGCTCCGTGCCGCTCTCGGCGGGCACGCTGCTGATGATCCTGATGGCCTTCGCCTTCTTCGGCGCGATCTTCTTCGTCACCTTCTACCTGCAGAACGTGCACGGGATGACCCCGGTCCAGGCCGGTGTCCACCTGCTGCCGATGACCGGCATGATGATCATCGGCGCGCCGGCGGCCGGTGCCGCGATCGGCAAGGTCGGACCGCGGATCCCGATCGTCGCGGGCATGCTGCTCACCACGCTCGCCATGTACGGGATGTCCACGCTGGACACCCACTCGGGGGCGGGCGTCATGTCGCTCTGGTTCGTGCTGATGGGGCTGGGCATCAGCCCGGTCATGGTCGGCGCCACCGAGGTCATCGTCGGCAACGCCCCGATGGAGCTGTCCGGGGTGGCAGGCGGTCTGCAGCAGTCCGCGATGCAGGTCGGCGGCAGCCTGGGTACGGCCGTGCTCGGCGCGGTGATGGCCTCCAAGGTCAGTAGTGCGCTGCCCGGCAACTGGGCCAAGGCGGGGCTGCCGCCGGTCGAGGGCGCGCAGGGGGCGCAGCTCAAGCAGGCCGCCCAGCTCGGCATCGCGCCGCCGGCTCCGCAGGGCACGCCCGAGCAGGCGGTGCACGCGATGGCGGAGGCGGTGCACAGCTCCTTCGTCAGCGGGATGTCGATGGCCTTCGGGGTCGCCGCGGTGATCGCCTTCGCGGCGGCGCTCCTGGGCCTGCTGACCAAGCGGGGCAGCAACGACGCGGGGCCCGCGGTGCACATCTAGCACCGGCGGCAACCCGCTTGGCCCCGGCGGCGGTCCGCTGCCGGGAGAGCGCCTTCAGGGACGCGGGGCGGTGCGCTTGACCAACCGCACGCGCGACCGGCCCGGTCATGCGTGCAGGGGTCTCCCCCAGCCTTCGGGCGGGGGAGACCCCTCCGCTCGCTTGTCGCTCGTCCCCGCGGCGGAGCCGCAGATCGACATCGTCGGCGCCGGCGCGCCCTTCGGCTCAGCGCCCCTTGCGCTTTCGAGGATGGTCAGCCGGAGGAATCCACTGCGCTGCACGGCTGCTCACGCGGTTCCCCACCTCCCGGGGGAGTCGCCCGCCGGGCCGCGGTGCGGATGTACCTGGCCCGCTCCTCCAGTTCCAACTCCGGGAACCAGTACCGCAGTTGTGTCTGCGCCTCGCCGGGTGAGAGGCGGAGCTCGGTGAGCAGGAACTCCGCTCTGGCGATGATCTCCTCGTGCATGGCGTCCTCCGTCGGCGTCGGGTGAGCCCGGAACGATTCTGCAACCGCCCCGGTGGCCGGGCTTCCGCTGTTGCGCCTACCGGGCGTCCCGGGCGCGCCGCCAGGGCCAGGAAACGCCCGAGGGCCGGGCTCCAGAGAGGAGCCCGGCCCTCGGGGCCGCTGGTACGGATCAGGCGTCGCCGCCGGCCGCGCCCGGGTCGGCCGCGGCCACGTCGAGCAGCTGGTAGCGGTCGATCGCGTCCTTCAGTACGTGACGCTCGATCTTGCCCTGCTTGGCGAGCTCGGTGAGCACGCTGAGGACGACCGACTGCGCGTCGATGTGGAAGAAGCGACGGGCCGCGCCGCGGGTGTCGGCGAAGCCGAAGCCGTCGGCACCCAGCGACTGGTACTGGCCCGGCACCCAGCGCGAGATCTGGTCCGGCACCGCGCGCATCCAGTCGGACACGGCGACGAACGGTCCCTCGGCGCCCTGGAGCTTGGCGGTCACGTACGGGACGCGCTGCGGCTCCTCCGGGTGCAGCAGGTTGAACTCCTCGGCCTCGACCGCGTCGCGCCGCAGCTCGTTCCAGGAGGTCGCCGACCAGACGTCCGCCTTGACGTTCCACTCCTCGGCGAGGATGCGCTGGGCCTCCAGGGCCCACGGCACCGCGACACCGGAGGCGAGGATCTGCGCCGGGATCTGGCCGGCCTCGCCGTCCTTGTACTTGTACAGACCCTTGAGGATGCCGTCGACGTCGACGCCCGCAGGCTCGGCCGGCATCTGGATCGGCTCGTTGTACACGGTGAGGTAGTAGAAGACGTCCTCGCCGTGCGGGTGCTCGGCGCTGGAGCCGTACATCCGGCGCAGACCGTCCTGCATGATGTGCGCGATCTCGTAACCGAACGCCGGGTCGTACGCGACGACGCCCGGGTTGGTCGAGGCGAGCAGCTGCGAGTGGCCGTCCGCGTGCTGGAGACCCTCACCGGTCAGCGTGGTGCGGCCGGCGGTGGCGCCGATCACGAAGCCGCGGGCCAGCTGGTCGGCCATCTGCCAGAACTGGTCGCCGGTGCGCTGGAACCCGAACATCGAGTAGAAGACGTAGACCGGGATCAGCGGCTCGCCGTGAGTGGCGTAGGACGAACCGGCGGCGATCAGCGAGGCGGTGCAGCCGGCCTCGGAGATGCCGTCGTGCAGCATCTGGCCGGTCGGGGACTCCTTGTACGCCAGCAGCAGCTCGCGGTCGACCGACTCGTAGGTCTGGCCGAGCGGGTTGTAGATCTTGGCGGACGGGAAGAGCGAGTCCATGCCGAAGGTGCGGTACTCGTCCGGCGCGATCGGCACGAAGCGGTTGCCGATGCCCTTGTCGCGCATCAGGTCCTTGAGCACCCGGACGAACGCCATGGTGGTGGCGATGGTCTGGTTGCCGGAACCCTTCTTGACGCCCTTGTAGGCGTCGTCGCCGGGCAGCACCAGCTGGCGCGGCCGCACCTTGCGGGTCGGCACGTAGCCGCCGAGCTCACGCCGGCGGTCGTGCATGTACTGGATCTCCTCGGAGTCCTTGCCCGGGTGGTAGTAGGGCGGGTAGCCCTCTTCCAGCTGCTTGTCGGTGATCGGCAGGTGCAGCCGGTCGCGGAAGCGCTTCAGGTCCTCGACCGTCAGCTTCTTCATCTGGTGGGTGGCGTTGCGGCCCTCGAAGTTGGGGCCCAGCGTCCAGCCCTTGACGGTCTGGGCGAGGATGACGGTCGGCTGGCCCTTGTGCTCGCGGGCGGCCTTGAACGCGGCGTAGATCTTCCGGTGGTCGTGGCCGCCGCGACCCAGGTGCTGGATCTGCTGGTCGGTCATGTTCTCGACCATGGCGCGCAGGCGCAGGTCGCCGCCGAAGAAGTGCTCGCGGATGTACTCGCCGGTCTCGGTGGCGTAGGTCTGGAACTGGCCGTCCGGGGTCGAGTTCAGCTTGTTGACCAGGACGCCGTCGCGGTCCTGGGCCAGCAGCGGGTCCCAGGTGCGGTCCCAGATCAGCTTGATGACGTTCCAGCCGGCGCCGCGGAACTGCGACTCCAGCTCCTGGATGATCTTGCCGTTGCCGCGGACCGGGCCGTCGAGGCGCTGCAGGTTGCAGTTGACCACGAAGGTCAGGTTGTCCAGGCCCTCGCGCGCGGCGAGCGACAGCTGGCCGAGCGACTCCGGCTCGTCCATCTCGCCGTCGCCGAGGAAGGCGTAGACCTGCGAGTCGGAGGTGTCCTTGATGCCGCGGTGCTCCAGGTAGCGGTTCATCCGCGCCTGGTAGATCGCGCCGAGCGGGCCGAGGCCCATCGAGACGGTCGGGAACTCCCAGAAGTCCGGCATCAGCCGCGGGTGCGGGTAGCTGGACAGGCCGTACGGGGCCTTCGACTTCTCCTGGCGGAAGGCGTCGAGCTGCTGCTCGCTCAGTCGGTCCAGCAGGAAGGCGCGAGCGTAGATGCCGGGGGAGGCGTGACCCTGGAAGAAGATCTGGTCGCCGGACTCACCCTCGGCGTCCTTGCCCCGGAAGAAGTAGTTGAAGCCCACGTCGTACAGGGACGCGGAGGAGGCGAAGGTGGCGATGTGGCCACCGACGCCGATGCCCGGACGCTGGGCCCGGGAGACCATCACGGCCGCGTTCCACCGGGTCGCGTTCAGGATCTTGCGCTCGATCTCCTCGTTGCCGGGGAAGAACGGCTCGTCCTTGGTCGCGATGGTGTTGACGTAGTCCGTGCTGCGCATCTCGGGCACGGCGACACGCTTCTCGCGGGCGCGCTCGATCAGCCGCAGCATCAGGTAGCGGGCACGCTCGCGCCCCCGCTCGTCGATGGCCGCGTCAAGCGACTCAAGCCATTCCGCGGTCTCCTCGGGATCGAAGTCCGGGACCTGACTCGGAAGGCCGCCAATGATGATCGGGTTGCGATCGGATCCGGAAGCCACGCTGTTCCTTCACTGTCGGACGTAACTGAGGTGTGTCGCGCCGCCTCCATCGTGTACCGCAACTCGGAGATCCGTCATCTCTACCGATCGGTAACCATTCCGTACCAGGGCTTGCTTTTCCCTGGTGCGGTCAGGTCGGATGGTGTGTGACATGGGCATCGCTGCCGCCGTCGCGCACCACCGGTTGTTACGAAGAGGTGGTCCGACCTTGATGTCCGACCGCCCGGAGGCGGCCGGTCGGGGGTGAGGGCCAACAGGAGACTCTACGCCCGCCGGAGTGGTTACCCCGAAATGCGTTCGCATCCCGGGCGCTTTCCGGCCTGCGCGGCCGCCCGCCCGCAGCATCCCTGGGGGGTGCAGAAAAGGGCAAATCGGTGTGATTACCGACACATTCCACGGCGTGTCCCGCCGCGACACGTCAACCTTTGGGTGGGATCGGGGGGCGGGTACTTGCGCGAACCGCCGCGCACGTGTGGACTACGGCCACAGCCTCGGCATGAATGCCGAGCCGAATACTGGAGGTTATTCCCGTGAGCGCGACCGCGGACCCCGCGGACAAGTCCAACCCGGCGCACCGTCTGGGCTTCGAAGAGGGCCAGATCGTCCAGGAGCTCGGGTACGACGAAGACTGTGACCAGGAGCTCCGCGAGGGCATCGAGGACATCACTGGCGCCGAGCTCGTCGATGAGGACTACGACGACGTCGCCGACGGCGTCGTGCTGTGGCACCGCGAGGAGGACGGGGATCTCACCGACGCCCTCGTCGATGCACTGGAGTACCTGGCGGAGGGCGGCCTGGTTTGGCTGCTGACCCCGAAGACGGGTCGGGACGGCCACGTCGAGGCGCACGAGATCAACGACGCCGCCCGGACCGCCGGCCTCTCCCAGACCAGCTCGGTGAGCGTGGCCAAGGACTGGATGGGCACCCGCCTCGCCTCGCCGAAGGCTGCCAAGAGCGGCCGCCGCTGACCTCGGCCGCGAGCGGCGGGCACCGGCCGTGGCGCCGGGCCTGGGTGCCGCTTGCGTCCCGGACCCCGCCGGAGCTTCCTCCGGCGGGGTCCGGCCGTTTTCGGGGCGGTGATTCGGTCCGCTCGCCTCCGGGCGCTCCGGCCCGGTGTCGACACTCGCCCTCCTCGCCCGCCCACGGGCGGGGGTGCCCATCCCCCTGCCCTCGGCCGGCGGCCCCAAGTCGAAGGCCGGGGCCAGGGGCCCCGCTCCGGCGCCACCTCCTTCATCGGTCGCCCGTCGTTCTCGGCGCTGGTGCACCATTCGGCGCGGGGGCATCCGGGGTGCTGTTCACCCAGGGCGAAACCCGGCCCGGGTGGTGGTACGGCACCCACCCGCACGGCCGAAGCGGGCCGCGCGGATGCAAGGATGCCGGTAGTCGCGCGGCCGTCTGGGCCGTGGCATCCGGTTAGGAAGGTCTCAGCATGGCCATCGAGGTCGGCACCAAGGCTCCGGACTTCGAGCTGAAGAACCAGCACGGCGAGCTGGTCAAGCTCTCCGACTTCCAGGGCGAGAAGAACGTCGTCCTGGTCTTCTACCCGTTCGCGTTCACCGGTGTCTGCACCGGCGAGGTGTGCGAGATCCAGAAGGAGCTGCCCCGCCTGCAGAACGACTCGGTGCAGGTCCTCGCGGTCTCCATCGACTCGCCGTTCACCCTGCGGGTCTTCGGCGACAAGGAGGGCCTGGAGTACCCGCTGCTGTCGGACTTCTGGCCGCACGGCGAGGTCTCCCAGGCGTACGGCGTCTTCGACGAGGAGAAGGGCTGCGCGGTGCGCGGCACCTTCGTGATCGACAAGACCGGCGTGGTGCGCTGGTCGATCGTCAACGGCCTGCCGGACGCCCGGGACACCAAGGAGTACCTGGCCGCGATCGACGCGCTCTGACACGAGCGCTCCGCTTGGGCCGTCGAGCCCTCCCGGCCCGGCGCGTTCGCTGACGCGCCGGGCCGGATGGCCGCGTCGGGCGGGAACCCGTCCTACGATCGGGCCGTTGACGGAGAAAGCACGATTCTTGGAGGACCAGTGGGTGTCAGCCTGAGCAAGGGTGGCAATGTCTCGCTCACCAAGGAGGCCCCGGGCCTCACCGCCGTGGTCGTCGGCCTCGGCTGGGACGTCCGCACCACCACCGGCGCCGACTTCGACCTGGACGCCAGCGCGCTGCTCTGCAACGAGGCGGGCAAGGTCGGCTCGGACAGCAACTTCGTGTTCTTCAACAACCTGAAGAGCCCGGACGGTTCGGTCGAGCACACCGGTGACAACCTGACCGGTGAGGGCGAGGGCGACGACGAGGCGATCAAGGTCAACCTGGCCACCGTCCCGGCCGACGTCGCGAAGATCGTCTTCCCGGTCTCGATCTACGACGCGGACACCCGCCAGCAGAACTTCGGTCAGGTCCGCAACGCCTACATCCGCGTGGTGAACCAGAACGGCGGTGCCGAGATCGCCCGTTACGACCTCTCGGAGGACGCCTCCACCGAGACCGCGATGGTCTTCGGCGAGCTCTACCGCAACGGCGCGGAGTGGAAGTTCCGTGCCATCGGCCAGGGTTACGCCTCCGGCCTGCGCGGCATCGCCCAGGACTTCGGGGTGAACGTCTGACCCGGGCTCGGGTGTGTGCCCGGCGGGGAGCCGGGTGAATAATCTTGGGGCCGGGGTCGGCGGGAGTTTCGCTCCCGCCGACCCCGGCCCTTGCTGTTCCCGGGTCAGATGCTCCGTGCGGTACCGAACCGGAGTTCAGCAAGTTCAGTGGGTCAGGAGCACCCGCTGCGGGCCGCGAGGGCGTACATCTTTTAACGCGCCCGGCCGGCGGCCCCGTGCGCTGCGCGAAATCCCGTGCAGCGTGCCGGACACAGCCCCGGGAACGGGGACTAGGGAGGAAGAACAGCCATGAGCGTCACGCTCGCCAAGGGTGGCAATGTCTCGCTGACCAAGGCCGCGCCGAACCTGACGCGGGTCCAGATCGGCCTGGGCTGGGACGCCCGCTCCACCACCGGTGCGCCCTTCGACCTGGACGCCAGCGCCCTGCTCTGCGCCGGCGGCCGGGTGATGGGCGACGAGTACTTCGTGTTCTACAACAACCTCCGCAGCCCCGAGGGTTCGGTCGAGCACCTGGGCGACAACCTCACCGGTGGTGCCGAGGGCGACGACGAGGTGGTCGTGGTCAACCTCGAACTCGTCCCGCCGCAGGTCGACAAGGTGGTCTTCCCGGTCTCGATCTACGACGCCGACGCCCGGATGCAGAACTTCGGACAGGTCGGCAACGCGTTCATCCGGGTGGTGAACATGACGGACGACCAGGAGATCGCCCGCTACGACCTGACCGAGGACGCCTCCACCGAGACGGCGATGATCTTCGGTGAGCTCTACCGCTACCAGGGTGAATGGAAGTTCCGTGCGGTGGGCCAGGGTTACGCGTCCGGGCTGCGCGGAATTGCTCTCGAATTCGGCGTAAACGTAGAGTAAAGCAGCTCTACATACAGTATTTGAAAGGTACTAACCCGTGTTCCTCCGTACATTCGGATGGTCATTCGCCATAACGATCGCCGGTCTGCTCGCTGCCGGCCTGCTCTGGGGTGCCGAGGGCTTCGGCGTCGTGCTGATCCTCTCGGTCCTGGAGATCTCGCTGTCCTTCGACAACGCGGTCGTCAACGCCACCGTCCTGAAGCGGATGAACCCGTTCTGGCAGAAGATCTTCCTCACCGTCGGTGTGCTGATCGCTGTCTTCGGCATGCGGTTGGTCTTCCCGCTGGCGGTGGTCGCGTTGACCGCGCACCTCAACCCGGCCACCGTCGTGGAGTTGGCGCTCGACTCCGGCAAGACCCATGACGGTCACACCTACGGCCAGTACCTGGAGCTGGCCAACCCCGCCATCGCGGCCTTCGGCGGCATCTTCCTGCTGATGATCTTCCTCGACTTCGTGCTGGAGGAGAAGGAGTTCAACTGGCTGAACTGGATAGAGAGGCCGCTGGAGAAGATCGGCAAGCTGGAGGCGCTCTCCTCGGTGATCGCCCTGGTGGCCCTCGCGCTGGCGGCCAACCTCTTCGCCGGTGCGCACGCCGAGACCGTGCTGCTGGCCGGTCTGCTGGGTCTGGCCACCTACCTCGCGGTGGGCGGGCTCTCCGGCGTCTTCGAGTCCGGTCTGGAGGAGCAGGAGGAGGCCGAGGAAGCCGCCGAGCGCAGCGGGAAGTCGCTGGTCCAGGTCGGCGGCAAGGCCGCCTTCTTCCTCTTCCTCTACCTGGAGGTGCTGGACGCCTCGTTCTCCTTCGACGGTGTGGTCGGCGCCTTCGCCATCTCCCAGGACATCTTCATGATCACCCTGGGTCTGGGCATCGGCGCGATGTACATCCGCTCGCTGACGGTCTTCCTGGTCCGCAAGGGCACCCTGGACGACTACGTCTACCTGGAGCACGGTGCGCACTACGCGATCGGTGCGCTGGCGCTGATCCTGCTGGCCTCGATCAAGTACCACATCCCGGAGATCGTCACCGGCCTGATCGGTGTGGCCTTCATCGGTGCCGCACTGGTCTCCTCGATGCTGCGCAACCGGCGCGAGCAGGCGCTGGAGGGCGCCACGGGCTGATCCCCCGACGAAGAACGCCGAACGGTCCCCGGAACCCTGCTCCGGGGACCGTTCGCGTTCAGTGGTCAGCCGAGTTGCTTCTCGAGGGCGCGCAGCTTGCGCTCCAGCGAGTCCAGCTTGGGCATGGCGAGGGTGTCGTCCTCGGGGGTCAGGTCGACGGCCGGGAGCGCCTGGAAGGCGGGGGACTTCGCCACGGCGGAGGGCTGCTCGACGGCCGGGGCGCTCTCGACGGTGAGGGCGGTGTTCCCCGCTGGTGCAGGCTCCGTAGCGGTCTGGCCGTCGCCGGCCCGGGCGGCGGCCAGGGCCGGGACCTGCCGGCCGCCCCGGGCCCGGGAGAGCAGGCTGCCCTGGCGGGCGATGGCCTTGAGTTCGGCCCGCTCGCGGCGATCGGCGCTGCGGGCACGGGCCTTGGCCTCCAGCTTGGCCTGCCGCTCCTCGCGGACCTCCTCGACCGCGTCGTCCAGGCTGCGGACGTTCTCCAGCAGCATCAGCGACCAGGCCGCGTAGGTCTCGCGCGGTGCGCGCAGCCAGCGGACGATCCGGATCTGCGGCAGCGGGCGCGGGATCAGGCCCTGCTCGCGCAGTGCGGCCCGACGGGTCTGCTTGAGCGCGCGGTCGAACAGCACCGCCGCCGAGATGGACATGCCCGCGAAGAACTGCGGCGCGCCGTCGTGGCCGCCGCCGCGCGGGGCGTGCACCCAGTTGAACCAGGCCGAGGCGATGGCGAACAGCCAGACCAGCAGCCGGGATCCGAGCGCCGCGTCACCGTGGCTGGCCTCGCGGACCGCGAGCACCGAGCAGAACATGGCCGCGCCGTCCAGACCGAACGGGACCAGGTACTCCCAGCCGCCGGAGAGTCCGAGGTTCTGCTCGCCGAAGCCGACCAGGCCGTGGAAGGAGAGCGCGGCCGCGACGCCCGCGCAGCAGAACAGCAGCACATAGGAGGCGATCCCGTACACCGCCTCCTTCCGTCGGCGGCGCTCCTCGCTGCGCTCCCAGGAGTCCCCGCCGTCACCGGACTTGGTGCCCCTGAAGCGCAGGACGGCGAACAGGACGGCGGCGAACAGCAGCGCTGCGGTGCCGACGACGGCCCAGACCAGCTGTATCGGGGAGAGGTTCATTGCGGCGGGGGCCTCGGCTTTCCGCAGGTCGGTGCAGTTTGGTGCAGCAACGGGGAAACGGAACGGGACGGACAGGGCAGGTTCACCTGTGCGGCTGAACGATATCGCGTCCCAGGACCGTTCATGGTACGGAAGTTGACGTACCGTCGGATGCGCACGGTCGGAGCCGGACCCCGGGTGGCGGGTGCGCTGCTGCCTGCGATGTCGCGCGGCTGGGTAGGGATGTATGGCGACGGCGGGCCTGCTTCGGGCACGATGGGCCCGTCGGGTGGTGAATGGATCGGCCGGGTCCGGATGAGGGCCCGGCGGGGTGTGGGGAGGACGGGATGGTCTCGGTCTGGGAGTTCCTGCGCGGGGACCGCATGACCTTCGACACCGGCGGCGGTCAGTACAAGGTCACACTGACCAAGTCCCAACCGCAGCACGCGATCACCGGCCCCGCCGCCACCACCGGATACCTCTACGTCAACCTGCACTGGACGGCCCGGACGGCTTCGCGTGCCGCCGCCAGGAGCGCGCTGCGCCGGCTCTTCGACCCCCGCATCCTGCGCCCGATGGAGCCCGCCTCCTACCAGTCCGAGCAGGTCAACGTGGACCTCGACCTCGCCTGCATGTACGAACTCGCCGACGGCACCAGGGGCGTGGTGCAGCCGCTCGGCAAGTACTTCGGCGACCTGCAGCGCCCGCCGTACATCAAGCTGAGCGGCGACGACGTCTACGGCGCGCCCTCCGGCGAGACGATGTACATCAACCTGGAGAAGAAGGACCAGTTCCGGCGCCTGCTGATCTTCGTGTACATCTACGACGACACGCCCGCCTTCGACAGCACGCACGCGACGCTCACCATCGTGCCGCAGAGCGGGCCGCGGATCGAGATCAGCCTCGACGAGCGTGCGCCGCAGGCCCGTTCGTGCGCCGTGGTGCTGATCGAGAACGACGGTGACAACCAGCTGACGATCCGCCGTGAGGTGCGGTACGTGCACGGCTTCCAGTCGGACCTGGATCGGCTGTACGGCTTCGGGATGCAGTGGCAGCGCGGCTACAAGACACCGGCCGCGGGCTCCGAGTAGTGCGCGGCGCGGCCGGTGCCGTGGTGTCGCGGTGTCGCGGGTGCGGCGTCAGCGGGGCTGGAACTGCGGGCCCTGCGGCGGGAGCGTGAACGCCTGCGGCGGGGCGGGCGGTTGCTGGGGTTGCTGGTGCGGCAGCGGCGGCTGGTGCGGCTGCTGCGGGTAGGCCGGGGCCTGCGGATAGCCGTACCCGCCCGGCTGGGTCTGCTGCGGTGGCGGGTAGCCGTACCCGGGCTGCGGCGGCACGGATGACGGATAGCCGTAGCCGACGGTCTGGTTGGCCGGGTACGGCTGCTGCGGGTGGCCGTACGTCGGCTGAGGAGCGGGCTGCGGCGGGTAGCCGTAACCGGGCTGCTGCGGCGCGTGCTGGGGCGGCGGTGTCGTGGGCGGCAGGGGCTGCTGCGCCACCGTCGTGGGCGAGGGCGCGGCGGTGGGCATCGGAGGCACCGCCGGCGCCGGTGCCGGCGGTACCGGCAGCGGCGTGGCGGGTGCCAGCGTCCAGCTGTCGGGTTCGTCGTCCGTCTCGGCCCGGGGGGCGGCCGGGGGAGCCTTCGGTGCCGGGGGAGTGGCGGCGGGCGGCTCCTGCGGGGAGTCGTCCGATTCCTCCACGGCGACCCCGAACTCGGTGGCCAGCGCGGCGAGGCCGGCCGCGTACCCCTGGCCGACCGCCCGGAACTTCCAGGTGCCGTTGCGCCGGTACAGCTCGGCGACCACCAGTGCCGTGACCTCGCCGGTGTCGGTCACGCTGAACTCGGCGACCGGCGCCGACTCCGCCGCGGCGGAGTCGTGCAGCACCAGGCGCAGGTCGGGGACGGCCGGGAAGGCCCCGCCCTCCGCCGACCCGGCCAGCACCACCCGGTCCACCTCGGGCGGCAGCTGCGCGAGGTCGACCTCGACGGTGTCCCAGATCGCGCCGCCGTCCGGCGTCTGCTGCTTGGGCTGGTGCCGCACCGTGCCCGTCGGGTGGTCGGGCTGGTTGTAGAAGACGAAGTCGGCGTCCGAGCGGACCCTGCCGTCCGGCCCGAGCAGCAGCGCGGAGGCGTCCACGTCGGGTGTCCCCGGTCGCGTGCTCCAGTGCAGCACGGCGCGCACGGCGGCGGCCGTCAGCGGGATGTTGGCGCCTTTGGCCATCACGTGCGTCATAACGCACCATCCTGCCGCTTCTCCGCACTCCGGGACAACGCGGGTGCGCCGTGCCGTCCCGCAGGGCGGGCCGGCTGCGGTGGTGTCCCGGTGGCGATACGGTCAGGGCCCAGGGGAGTTCCGCGCTTTACGGCCGGGGCTGGCCGAATCCGTCCGTACGATGGTCGGCCAACGGGCCCCGCCCGTGCGGAGAGCGCCGACCCGGGGTCGCGAACTTTCCGACCGGGTGGACCGTCTACTAGATGCGATTATCACCACGACCCCCGGGTCCGCCGCCGTTTTGCCCACCCATGGAGAGCATTTTGCGCCATTTCGGCCACCTCGCCGACGACGTACGCGACCGGCTCTTCCTGCGGCAGCCGGCCTCCTTCGACCGGGACAGCGACGCGGCGGTGCTCGCCACCGCGCTCGGCGGGACGCTCTACAGCCCGGCCACCAGGCCGACCCTGGTCGCCGACATCCGGAAGCAGGCGGCGCGCGGAGTGGTCTCGATGGTGCTCTGCCTGGAGGACGCGATAGCCGACCACGAGGTGCCCGACGCGGAGGCGAACCTGGTCGGCCAGCTCACCGGGCTGCGCTCGGACGGAGCGGCCGGCTCCCCGCTGCTCTTCGTCCGGGTCCGCACCCCCGGGCAGCTCACCGACCTCACCAGTCGGCTCGGTCCGGCGATCGACCTGCTCACCGGCTATGTGCTGCCCAAGTTCACCGAGGAGAGCGGCGGCCCCTTCCTGGAGGCGCTCACCGAGGCGGAGCAGCTCTGCGGCCGGCGGCTGTTCGCGATGCCCGTCCTGGAATCCCCCGAGCTGGCCCACCTGGAGTCCCGCCGCGAGCAACTCTTCGGCATAGAGCGGCTGCTGGACAAGTTCCGGGACCGGATCCTGGCGGTCCGGCTCGGTGTCACCGACCTGTGCTCCGCGTACGGGCTGCGCCGCTCGCCCGACCTGACCGCCTACGACGTGGCGCTGGTGGCCGGGGTGATCGGCGACGTGGTCAACGTCCTCGGCCGCGCCGACGGCACCGGGCACACCGTGACCGGACCGGTGTGGGAGTACTTCCCCGTCCAGGAGCGGATGTTCAAGCCGCAGCTGCGCCGCACCCCCTTCCTGGCGGCGGACCCGCTCCCGGCCTCCGGCCGGGGGGAGCCCCTCGGCGGCCTCGGTGTCCGGCAGCAGCTCATCGAGCACGACCTGGACGGTCTGCTCCGGGAGATCGAACTGGACCGCGCCAACGGCCTGTTGGGCAAGACCTGCATCCACCCCAGCCATGTCCCCGCGGTGCACGCCCTCTCGGTGGTCACGCACGAGGAGTACTCGGACGCCCTGGACATCCTCGACCGGCACCGGGACGGCGGCGGGGTCTCCCGCTCCGCGTACACCAACAAGATGAACGAGGCCAAGCCGCACCGGGCCTGGGCGGAGCGGGTCCTGCTGCGCGCGGAGGCGTTCGGCGTCGCCCGGGAGGACGTGAGCTTCGCCGAGCTGCTGGGCGCGGCGATCCGGGGCTGAACCCGCACGCGCGCGCTCCGTGGCCGAACCCCCGAACCCTTGCACAGCTGCCCGGCGGTTGAACCCGCCGTTCCCGAAGTGCCCTTGAAAGTAGGAGACTTGATCGCAGTACCGCACGTCGAGCCCGCCCCCTGGACCGGCCGGTGGGTCACCGACCGGCTCGGCCTCGGACTCACCGGCTCGCCCGCGCTGCCCGGACTGATCGGCCTCGCCCTGCGGGCGAACAACCCCCGGCGCGCCCACCTGCTGGTCTCCCAGGTGCTCGGCAAGCACGTTCCGCAGCACCCCACCACGGTGCACGCGGCAGGTGTCGAACTGGGCCGCAGGGTGCGGGAGCTGCTCGGCGAGGAGGAAGCCGGGCGGGCGGTCGTGCTCGGCTACGCGGAGACCGCCACCGCACTCGGGCACAGCGTCGCCGACGGCCTCGGCGCCCCGTACCTGCACTCCACCCGGCGCCCGGTCGAGGGCGTGACACCGCTCGGCGGCTTCGAGGAGGAGCACTCGCACGCCACCTCGCACCTGCTGCTCCCCGAGGACCCGGACTTCCTCGCGGGCGACGGCCCACTGGTGCTGGTGGACGACGAGTTCTCCACCGGCAGGACCGTGCTCAACACCATCCGCGCCCTGCACGCCGACCACCCGCGCCCGCGCTACGTCGTGGTCGCCCTGGTCGACCTGCGGACCGAGGCCGACCGGGCCGCCCTGGCCGCGGCGGCCGCCGAACTCGGCACCCGGGTCGACCTGGTGGCCACCGCCGTCGGCGGCGTCGAGCTGCCCGCCGACCTGCTGCCCAGGGCCCAGGCCCTGATCACCGCCGCCGACCCCGGCGACAGCCTGCCCGACGGCCCGCCCGCACCGGTCGTCCGCGCCCGGCTCGACTGGCCCGAGGGCCTGCCGGAAGGCGGCCGCCACGGCTTCACCCGCGAACACCGCCGGTCGCTGGAGACGGCGCTGCCCGAACTCGCGGCCGAGCTGGCGCCGCTGCTGGACGGACACCGGCGGATCCTGGTGCTCGGCTTCGAGGAGTTGATGTACGTTCCGCTCCGGCTGGCCGGCCAACTCGCCGTCCACCTGGGAGCGGAGACGCGGATCCGGTTCTCCACGACCACCCGCTCGCCCGTACTGCCCGTGGACGACCCCGGTTATCCGATCCGCACCCGGCTCGCGTTCCCCGCGCACGACGACCCCGCCGACCGTTCGACGGAGCGTTACGCCTACAACGTCGCCCCCGGGAGCGACCCGGACCGCCGTTTCGACGCCATCGTCCTGGTGGTCGACGAGCAGGCCGACACCCCCACCCTGCACCAGGGCGAGCGGGCACTGCTCCAGCAACTGCGCCGGGTCACCGACCAGGTGGTGCTCGCCGTTCTGCCCTCGTACCGCCCCCGGACACCGTGATGACGCCCCACTGCCCGACGATCGACCCGTACACCCCCTCCTGAGGCTCTGATGTCTGCTGCCGGCCCACTGCTCGGAACACCGTCCGTACCTGGAACCCTGATCGGTCCCGGGACACCGCCCGCCGCGCGTCCGCTGTTCGGACCCGCCTTCTCCTCGTACTCCGCCGAGGAGGTCGCCTGGTTGCTCAAGGACCTCTCCGAAGTCCGGCTGGAGGCGCCGACGGAGGAGCGGGAGGAGGCGGTGCAGTCGGGCGGCGCGCACTACGCCGAATCGCTGCCGGTCGAGTACCAACCGAGCCCCGAGTACCAGGAGCTGTTCCGGCAGGCGCTGGCCGCCTCGGCCCGCCGGGTCGCGCTGGCCGTCGGCACGGTCGCCGAGACCCTGGTACGCGAGCGCGGCCGGGACCTGGTCCTCGCCTCGCTCGCCCGGGCCGGCACCCCCGTGGGCATCCTGATCCGCCGTTGGCTGGCCTTCGCCCACGGCCTGGACACCCGGCACTACACGATCTCCATCGTGCGCGGCCGGGGCATCGACCAGGTCGCGCTGCGCCACCTCGCCGCCCACCACGACCCGGCGGCCGTGGTGTTCGTGGACGGCTGGACCGGCAAGGGCGCCATCACCCGCGAACTCGCCGCGGCTGTGGAGGGCACGCCTTTCAACCCAGACCTCGCCGTACTCGCCGACCCCGGTCGCTGCGTGCGCACCTTCGGCACCCGCGAGGACTACCTGATCCCCTCGGCCTGCCTCAACTCCACGGTCTCCGGCCTGGTCTCACGCACCGTGCTGCGCGCCGACCTGATCGGACCGGACGAGTTCCACGGCGCGAAGTTCTACCGCGAGCTGGCCTGTGCCGACGTCTCGTCGGACTTCCTCGCCGTCGTGACCGGGCACTTCACCGCCGTCCGGGCCGAGGCCGAGGCCGCGGCCGCACGCCTCGCCGCCGCGGATGACGACCGCACACCGGACTGGGCCGGCTGGGCCGCGGTCGAGCGGATCAGCGCCGAGTACGGCATCGGCGACGTCAACCTGGTCAAGCCCGGCGTCGGCGAGACCACGCGGGTCATGCTCCGCCGCGTCCCGTGGCGGGTCCTCGCACGGCGCGGAGCCGGTCCGGACCTGGACCACGTACGGCTGCTCGCGGACCAGCGCGGCGTACCCGTCGAGGAGGTGGACGAGCTCCCGTACAGCTGTGTCGGGCTGATCCACCCCCGGTTCAGCCGCGGTGCGACCGGCGCCGAAGGCACGGCGGTCCGTGCGGCGGCCGGGGCGGCCAGGAGTGCGGTTCCTGGTGTGGCGGTGGGGGCGGCCGGCAGTGCGGTTACCGGTGTGGCGGTGGGGGCAGCCGGCAGGGTGGTAACCGGTGCGGCAGTCAATGCGGAGGATGTCTGAATGAGCAGCCCGATGAGCACGCCGATGAGCAGTGCGGTGAGCAGCGCGATGAGCAGCGCCGAGAGTCCGGCGACTCCTCGGTTCCTGGTCGCCAGCGACCTCGACCGGACCCTGATCTACTCCAACCGGGCCCTCGCCCTGGACGTCCCCGACCGCCTGGCACCCCGGCTGATCTCGGTCGAGGTGCACGAGGGACGCGCGATCTCCTTCATGACCGAGCAGTCTGCCCGGCTCCTCGCCGAACTCACCGGGTCGGCGCTCTTCGTACCCGCCACCACCCGCACCAGGGCCCAGTACGAACGGGTCAACCTGCCCGGGCCGACGCCCGGTTGGATTCCCGCGTACGCGATCTGCGCCAACGGCGGCCAGTTGCTGGTGAACGGTGTGCCCGACCGGGACTGGCGGACCGAGGTGGAGTCCCGACTCGACTCCGGCAGCGCGCCGTTGGACGAGGTGGTGCGACACCTCGCCGTCGTCGCCGACCCAGAGTGGACCCACAAGCGCCGCACCGCCGACCACCTCTTCGCCTACCTGGTGGTCGAGCGCGCCGAACTGCCCGACGGCTGGCTGGCGGAACTCACCGGCTGGTGCGCCGAACGCGGCTGGACGGTCTCCCTCCAGGGCCGCAAGGTGTACGCGGTGCCCGCTCCGCTCACCAAGAGCGCCGCCCTCGCCGAGGTCGGGCGCCGGACCGGTGCCGCGACCGTCCTCACCGCCGGCGACTCCCTGCTCGACGCCGACCTCCTGCTCGCCGCGGACCAGGCCTGGCGCCCCGGCCACGGCGAACTCGCGGACACCGGCTGGACCGCCCCGCACGTCACCGCCCTCACCCAGGCCGGGGTGGCGGCCGGCGAGGAGATCGTCCGCCGGTTCCTGGGCCGGGTCCGGACCGGGGCGGGGGTGACCGTCGGAGGGTGAGCACGGCAGTCCGCGGTGGGGCTGACGAGGTTGCCACGGTCGAGGTCGCGAGGCCGCGAGGCCGCGAGGTTCGCGGCGGGCGGCGCTACGGCGAGCCTCGGCCGCGGCAGCCCGGAGGAGGCGCGCCGCCGGTCGACCGGCTCAGCCGCAGCAGCCTCCGCCGCAGCACCCGCCGCCCCCGGCGGACGGCCTCGGTGCGGCGGCGGCCGAACCACCCGTCACCGCAACGGTGGAGAGCAGCTTGACGGTGTCCGTGTGCCCTTCCGGGCAGACGGCCGGGTCATTGGCCTGCGCCATGGTGCGCCGGAGTTCGAAGGTGGCCCCGCAGGAGCGGCAGCGGAAGTCGTAGCGTGGCATACCCCGCAGCGTACCGAGCCGGGCGTCCTGGCCGCAGTCCTGCGCGGCGCCGGTCCCGCGTCCCTGCCGGGCCGCCCGCTCGGATCGGCAGGGACGCGGGCCTCCGGGCCCCGGTCTCCGGAACGCCCCTTACCCGATTACGCGGTTGCCCGGTCGGTTCGATCGGCGGCTGCCCATCCCGGGAGCCTGCCCGATCGTCCGCCGAGCCTGGCCGGCGGCTGCCCTGGACAGCAGGCGTCCCGGGGTCGGCCCGGCCGGTGGATGCCTCAGTGGCTGCCCCGGATCATCGCCACCACCTGGGCGGCGGTCTCACGCACCCCCGCCAGCTCGGTGAGGAAACGCCAGTAGTCCGGGTGCCGTCCGGAAGCCTCCAGCGTCGCCACAGCACGGTCCAGCCGTACCACCGCGGCATCCAGCGGACCGGCGTGCCGGGGGTCCGGGGCTTGCCGCCCGGCCATCGCCAGCCGCTGGGCGTCGCGCAGCGCGAACCGGCTCCGCTCGACCTCCCGCTGCGGATCGGCCGACACCTCGTTCAGCTGCCGCAGCCGGTCGTGCACCATCGCCACCGAGCCGTCCGCCGTCTCCAGCAGTGACCGCACCGTACCGATCGCCGCGGTCGCGTCCGCCCAGCGCTGCTCCTCCCGGGCCCGGACCGCCTCGGCCAGCTTCTGCTGTGCTGCCCGTACCGCCTCGGCCGTCCCGTCCGGCACCCGCTGCAGGTCCTGCCAGCACTCACTGCTGAACCGCCGCCGCAGCTCGCTCAGCACCGGCCCGACCGTGCCCGCCCGGGTCTCCAGCGCCTGGATCCTGGTCCGCAGGCTGGCCACCCGCTGGTCGATCTCCCGGGCCTTCGCCGGCCGTTGCTCGGCCGAGGAGCGGATCGCGTCCGCGCGCAGCGCCACGTCCTCCGCCCGCTGCAGCGTCGCCGCCACCCCGTGCCGGGCGGCCCCCTCGTTGAGCCGGGTCAGCTCGGGCGCGAGCTCGGCCAGCAGTGCCGCCAGATCGTCCGCGCGCAGCCCCGCCGCCTGTACGGCCTCCAGCGCATTGGTCGCCGCAAGCAGGGACTGCTTGGCCCTGCCGACCGCCGGGGTGACCCGGACCAGCTGCTCCTCGGCCTGCTGGAGCAGCGGCTGCACCCGCCCCAGATACCTGGCCAGTTCGGCCCGCTCACCGTCGATCCGGCGGTGCGCCTGCTCCAGCACCTGGCGAGCCCGGGCAGCGGTGGCGGCGTCCAGACCCTCGGCGTCCAGGTCGTACGCGTCAAGCGCCGCCAGATACTCGGCGCTCACCTCATTCACCTGCGCGGAGATCTGCCGGTACTCGGTGAGCGCCTGCTGCGCGGCCTGCCCTTCTCCGACCGCTCGCACCGTCTCCACGGCCAGCTCGACCTCGCGCTGCGCCGTGTCCAGCTCGTAGAACGCCTCCTGCGCAGCGTCCCGGGCCGCCCTGGCCTCCTCACGCACGCTGTCGCTCCGCCGCCACCAGCTGCCTCGCCCGCCGCCACCGCCGGCCACCCTCACGCCACCGCTCCCTGCTCAGCACCGAACGCCCGATCCACCTCATTCTTGCGGATCACCACAGCCCCCCATCACCCCCCTGCCACCCCTCTCCATCCCCCTCCCGCGCGAAGCCTGCGGCGAACCACCCCGAGAACGGGGTATTCTTGTCTTTCGTCGTACGCCTCCGGGCCACCCGGTGCGCGTCATGGCACGGGTGCATAGCTCAGCGGTAGAGCGCTGCTCTTACAAAGCAGATGTCGGCGGTTCGAAACCGTCTGCGCCCACCTCGTAGAGCAGTACTGATACAGGAAACGGCCCAGGTCAGGGGATATCCCA
>NZ_JBSFJU010000006.1:0-28017 GCF_053598215.1 Kitasatospora sp. NPDC001175
TCGGCCGTGCTTGCGCGGTCTCACCGGAGTCGTGCCGAGATCAACTGCACGGTGACCTCGCCGCCGTGCCCGTGCTGGACGCGCCGAAAGTCACCACCGTGATCGCCTGGCCGCCGCACAGTCGGTCCAGAGCCGTCGCCGGCCTTGTCCGGACTGCGACCCGTCTCCGGTAGTTCCAACACGCCTGGCCAGGTTCCACCTACCATGTCCCGGCTCACACGCGAGCCCCGGCACTGGGTGCTCAGCTCGCCAAGTGCCGCGCTCACTGGCCAACTGAAGCGCTCGGTCACATCCGCGGCGGCGGCCGAGCCGGCTAGTTGTTGCATGAATGTTCCGCACTGCGTATATTCATGCCAAGCTGCTGAGGAGGAACGTCATGGCTTTGCGCGTCGCCGTCGCCGGCGCCAGTGGGTACGCGGGTGGTGAGGTGCTGCGCCTCCTGCTCGGGCATCCGGAGGTGGAGATCGGTGCGCTGACCGGCGGGTCGAACGCCGGCACCCGGTTCGGCGAGCTGCAGCCGCACCTGCTGCCGCTGGCCGACCGGGTGCTGGAGCCGACCACGCCCGAGGTGCTGGCCGGGCACGACGTGGTGTTCCTCGGGCTGCCGCACGGGCAGTCCGCGGCGGTCGCCGAATCGCTCGGCGAGGACGTGCTGGTGGTGGACTGCGGCGCGGACTTCCGGCTGAAGGACGCGGCCGTCTGGGAGAAGTTCTACGGCTCCCCGCACGCGGGCACCTGGCCGTACGGCCTGCCCGAGCTGCCGGGCCACCGGGCCGCGCTCAAGGGCACCAAGCGGATCGCCGTCCCGGGCTGCTACCCGACGGCCGTATCGCTGGCGCTGTTCCCGGCGTACGCTGCGAGGTTGGCGGAGCCGGAGGCGGTGGTCGTGGCGGCCTCGGGCACCTCCGGCGCGGGCAAGGCGGTCAAGCCGCACCTGCTCGGCAGCGAGGTGATGGGGTCGATGAGCCCGTACGGCGTCGGCGGCGGGCACCGGCACACGCCGGAGATGGCGCAGAACCTGGCCCCGGTCGCGGGGGAGCCGGTCACCGTCTCGTTCACCCCGACCCTGGCCCCGATGCCGCGCGGCATCCTCGCCACCTGCTCGGCCAAGGCCAAGCAGGGCACCACCGCCGAACAACTGCGCGAGGCGTACGCGGCGGCCTTCGCGGGCGAGCCCTTCGTCCGCCTGTTGCCCGAGGGGCAGTGGCCGCAGACCAGCGCGGTCTACGGCTCCAACGCCGCGCTGATCCAGGTCGCCCTGGACGAGCACGCCGGGCGGATCATCGCGATCAGCGCGATCGACAACCTGGTGAAGGGCACCGCCGGCGGCGCGGTGCAGAGCATGAACATCGCCCTCGGCCTGCCGGAAGAGCTGGGCCTGTCCGTGAACGGAGTCGCACCGTGACAAGCAGTCGGAACGTGGGCGTGACCGCGGCGAAGGGCTTCCGCGCCGCCGGTGTCACCGCCGGGATCAAGGCCTCCGGTACCCCCGACCTGGCCCTGGTGGTCAACGACGGGCCGTTGCTCGCCGCCGCCGGCGTCTTCACCTCCAACCGGGTCAAGGCGGCCCCCGTCCTGTGGTCCGAGCAGGTGCTCAAGGGCGGCCGGGTCTGTGCCGTCATCCTCAACTCCGGTGGCGCCAACGCGTGTACGGGACCGCTCGGGTTCCAGGACACCCATGCGACGGCCGAGAAGGTGGCCGAGGAACTGAAGCTCAACGCGGCCGAGGTGGCCGTCGCCTCGACCGGTCTGATCGGCGTCCGGCTGCCGATGGACGTCCTGCTGCCCGGCGTCGAAATGGCTGTGCGGACGCTCGGTGAGGACGGCGGCGAGGCGGCCGCGATCGCCATCAAGACCACCGACACCGTGCACAAGACGGCCCAGGTGGCCGGGGACGGCTGGACGGTCGGCGGGATGGCCAAGGGCGCCGGCATGCTCGCGCCGGGCCTGGCCACCATGTTGGTGGTGCTCACCACTGACGCCGCGGTGGACAGCGAGGGCCTCGACGAGGCACTGCGCGCCGCGACCCGCACCACCTTCGACCGGGTGGACTCCGACGGCTGCATGTCCACCAACGACACCGTGCTGCTGCTGGCCTCCGGTGCCTCCCGGATCACGCCGGAGGCGGGCGAGTTCGCCGAGGCGGTGCGCACCGTCTGCGATGACCTGGCCCGGCAGCTGATCGGCGACGCCGAGGGTGCCAGCAAGGACATCCGGATCGACGTGGTCAACGCCGCCACCGAGCAGGAGGCGGTGGACGTCGCCCGGACAATCGCCCGCAACAACCTGCTCAAGTGCGCCATCCACGGCGAGGACCCCAACTGGGGCCGGGTGCTGGCCGCGATCGGCACCACCTCCGCCGCCTTCGACCCGGACGCCCTGGACGTCGCCATCAACGGCGTCTGGGTCTGCCGGGGAGGCAGCGTCGGCGAGGACCGCGACCTGGTGAGCATGAAGGACCGGGAAGTGGTCATCACCGCCGACCTGAACGCCGGTCAGGCCGCCGCCACCGTGTGGACCAACGACCTCACCGCCGACTACGTGCACGAGAACAGCGCCTACTCCACCTGAGCCGGGGGACACCACCGTGCAGATCGCACCCAAGGGCGAACAGGCCCGCAACAACACCGCACTGCCCAAGGCGATGACGCTGATCGAGGCGCTGCCCTGGCTGGAGCGCTTCCACGGCAAGACCGTAGTGATCAAGTTCGGCGGCAACGCCATGGTGGACGAGGATCTCAAGGCGGCCTTCGCCCAGGACGTGGTCTTCCTGCGCTACGCCGGGCTGCACCCGGTCGTGGTACACGGCGGCGGCCCGCAGATCAGCGCGCAGCTGGACCGGCTGGGCCTGGAGTCCTCCTTCACCAACGGCCTGCGGGTCACCACCCCGGAGACGATGGACGTGGTCCGGATGGTGCTGGCCGGCCAGGTGCAGCGCGAGCTGGTCGGGCTGCTGAACGAGCACGGCCCGTTCGCGGTCGGCCTGACCGGCGAGGATGCGCACACCATGACCGCCGTCAAGCGGTACGCGGTGGTGGACGGTGAGCAGGTGGACATCGGCCTGGTCGGGGACATCGTCAACATCGAGGCCGGCGCGGTGAAGGCGCTGATCGCGGACGGCCGGATCCCGGTCATCTCCAGCATCGCGCGCGGCGCCGACGGCCACGTCTACAACATCAACGCCGACACCGCCGCCTCCGCGCTCGCGGCCGCGCTCGGTGCGGAGATGCTGGTGGTCCTCACCGACGTCGAGGGGCTGTACGCGGACTGGCCGAACTCGGACGACGTGATCAGCCAGCTCAGCGCGAGCGAGCTGGAGAAGATGCTGCCGGACCTGGCCAGCGGGATGCTCCCCAAGATGGAGGGCTGTCTGCGGGCGGTGCGCTCGGGCGTGGGCACCGCGCGAGTACTGGACGGGCGGGTGCAGCACTCGCTGCTCCTGGAGATCTTCACCGACGAGGGCATCGGCACCATGGTCGTCCCGGACGACGAGGCGAGCGTGCTCGGGGGACTGGCATGACGAGCAACTCCGAACTCACCCGGCGCTGGCAGCACGCGCTGATGAACAACTACGGCACCCCCAGGATCCCACTGGTGCGCGGCGCCGGCGCCAAGGTCTGGGACGCCGACGGCAGGGAGTACCTGGACCTGGTCGGCGGGATCGCGGTGAACGCGCTCGGCACCGGACATGCGGCAGTGGTCGAGGCGGTCACCCGGCAGATCGGGCAGCTCGGCCACGTCTCCAACCTGTTCCTGGCCGAGCCGACGGTGCGGCTGGCCGAGCGGCTGATCGGGCTGTTCGGGCGCGAGGGCCGGGTGTTCTTCTGCAACTCGGGCGCCGAGGCCAACGAGGCCGCCTTCAAGATCAGCCGGCTCACCGGCCGCACCCACCTGGTCTCCGCCCAGGGCGCCTTCCACGGCCGGACCATGGGCGCGCTGGCACTCACCGCGCAGCCCGCCAAACAGGACCCGTTCCGCCCGCTGCCCGGGGACGTCACCCATGTTCCCTTCGGCGACATCGAGGCGCTGCGCGCGGCCGTCACCTCCGACACCGCCGCCGTGTTCCTGGAGCCGATCCAGGGTGAGAACGGCGCGATCCCGCTGCCGCCGGGCTATCTGAGGGCGGCTCGCGAAATCACCCGGGCCACCGGGACCCTGCTGGTGCTGGACGAGGTGCAGACCGGCGTCGGCCGCACCGGCCACTGGTTCGCCCACCAGGCCGAGGAGGGCGTCGACCCGGACATCGTCACCCTCGCCAAGGGCCTCGGCGGCGGGCTGCCGATCGGCGCGACCGTCGCCTTCGGCGCGGCGGCCGAACTGCTCCAGCCGGGCCAGCACGGCACCACCTTCGGTGGGAACCTGGTGGCCGCGGCCGCGGGCCTCGCGGTGCTGGACACCATCGAGGCCGAGGGCCTGCTGGAGCACGTCCAGAAGATCGGCGAACGGTTGCGCGCCGGGGTCGAGGCGATCGGCGATCCGCTCGTCTCGCACGTCAGGGGCGCCGGGCTGCTGCTGGGCATCGTGCTGACCGAGCCGGTCGCGGCACAGGTCCAGGCGGTGGCGCAGCAGACCGGGTTCCTGGTGAACGCGGCGGTGGCGGACGCGGTGCGGCTGGTTCCGCCACTGGTGCTGACCGAGCAGGAGGCGGACGACTTCCTCGCCGCCCTGCCGGAGATCCTGCGCACCGTGCGAGTCGCCGCCCCCGACGCGAAGCACGGCGCGTAGTCCGGGAGAATTATCAGTATGACCGTATCCCGACCCGACCAGCCCGCCGCCGGTCCGACGCCGCAGGTCCCGCAGACCCGTACGGCCAGGCACCGCCGGATCGTGGACCTGTTGACCCGTCAGCCCGTCCGCTCGCAGAGCCAGCTGGCCAAACTGCTGGCCGATGACGGACTCGTGGTCACCCAGGCCACCCTCTCCCGGGACCTGGACGAGCTGGGTGCGGTGAAGATCCGCAACCGGGACGGCGCGCTCATCTACGCCGTCCCGGCCGAGGGTGGTGACCGTACGCCGCGCGCGCCGATGGGGGAGTCCGCCAGCGAGGGCCGGATGGCCCGGCTGGCCGGCGAACTGATGGTGTCCGCGACGGCCTCCGGCAACCTGGTCGTACTGCGCACTCCGCCGGGCGCGGCGCAGTTCCTGGCCTCGGCGATCGACCAGGCGGAGGTGTTCGAGATCATCGGCACCATCGCGGGTGACGACACCGTGCTGCTGATCAGCCGTGACCCCTCCGGTGGCCAGGCCCTGGCCGACCACCTGATGCTACTGGCCCAGTCCAAGGCCCAGTAGCGGCTGCGCCGGCCGACCCGGGACCGCCCAGGAGCCCTGTGCTCCTGGGCGGTCCGCGTTTTCGGCCCACCACTCGGGCGGGCGGACGAATAGTTTTGATTTCCATACGAGGTCATGCATACTTATACCCATCACCGTATGGGGCGCGCACCTGCCGCCGACCCACCCGTTCGCACTGTTGTGAAGGAGAAAGCCGTGACCGAGCGCGTCGTACTCGCCTACTCGGGCGGTCTGGACACGTCCGTCTGCATCGGCTGGATCGCCGAGGAGACGGGCGCCGAGGTCATCGCCGTCGCCGTCGACGTCGGCCAGGGTGGCGAGGACCTCGAGGTCATCCGTCAGCGCGCGCTGGACTGCGGTGCGGTCGAGGCCGAGGTCGCGGACGCCCGTGAGGAGTTCGCCGACGAGTACTGCCTGCCGGCGCTCAAGGCCAACGCCCTCTACCAGGGCCAGTACCCGCTGGTCTCCGCGCTTTCCAGGCCGGTGATCGTCAAGCACCTGGTCGCCGCCGCGCAGAAGCACGGCGCCACCACCGTCGCCCACGGCTGCACCGGCAAGGGCAACGACCAGGTCCGCTTCGAGGTCGGCATCAACTCCCTTGCCCCCGCCCTGAAGTGCATCGCCCCGGTGCGCGACTACGCGATGACCCGGGACAAGGCGATCGCCTTCGCCGAGTCCAAGGGCCTGCCGATCGCGACCACCAAGAAGTCCCCGTACTCGATCGACCAGAACGTCTTCGGGCGGGCCGTCGAGACCGGCTTCCTGGAGGACATCTGGAACGCCCCGATCGAGGACGTCTACGAGTACACCCAGAACCCGGCCACCGCGCGCGAGGCCGACGAGGTCGTCATCACCTTCGAGGCGGGCGTCCCGGTCGCGATCGACGGCAGGAAGGTGACCGTCCTCCAGGCGATCGAGGAGCTCAACAAGCGGGCCGGCACCCAGGGCATCGGCCGCCTCGACATGGTCGAGGACCGGCTGGTCGGCATCAAGTCCCGGGAGATCTACGAGGCTCCCGGTGCGATCGCCCTGATCACTGCTCACCAGGCGCTGGAGAACGTCACCGTCGAGCGCGAACTCGCCCGCTACAAGCGGCAGGTGGAGCAGCGCTGGGCCGAACTCGTCTACGACGGCCTGTGGTTCTCCCCGCTCAAGCGCGCCCTGGACGGCTTCGTCAACGAGGCCAACCAGCACGTCAGCGGCGAGATCCGGATGGTGCTGCACGGCGGCCGCGCGGTGGTCAACGGTCGCAAGTCGGACCAGTCGCTGTACGACTTCAACCTCGCCACCTACGACACCGGCGACACCTTCGACCAGTCGATGTCCAAGGGCTTCATCGAGATCTTCGGGATGTCCTCGAAGATCGCCGCCCGCCGCGACCTGGCCTGATCCCTCCCCCACACCCGGTCCCGGCTGCACCCCCACGCAGCCGGGGCCGCCCCCTACCCCGCAGAAGGAGCCCCGCGATGTCGTCCGACCAGCCCTACTCGGGAGTCACTGATGTCCGTCTCTGGGGCGCGCGCTTCGCCGACGGTCCCTCCGAGGCGCTGGCCAAGCTCTCCGCCTCCGTCCACTTCGACTGGCGGCTCGCGCCGTACGACGTCGCAGGCTCCAAGGCGCACGCCCGGGTGCTGCACAAGGCCGGCCTGCTGAGCGAGGACGAGCTGGCCGCCATGCTGGCCGGTCTGGAGCAGCTGCTCGCCGACGTCGCCTCGGGTGCCTTCACCGGCACCGTCGCCGACGAGGACGTGCACACCGCCCTGGAGCGCGGCCTGCTGGAGCGGCTCGGCGCCGAACTGGGTGGCAAGCTCCGCGCCGGCCGCTCGCGCAACGACCAGATCGCCACCCTGTTCCGGATGTACCTGCGGGACCACGCGAAGACCATCGGTGGGCTGGTGCTGGACCTCCAGTACGCCCTGGTGAACCTCGCCGAGGCGCACCCCGACACCGCGATGCCGGGCCGCACCCACCTCCAGCACGCCCAGCCGGTGCTCTTCGCCCACCACGTCCTCGCGCACGCGCAGGCCCTCGGTCGGGACGCCGAGCGGCTGCGCCAGTGGGACGCCCGCACCGCCGTCTCCCCGTACGGCTCCGGCGCGCTGGCCGGCTCCTCGCTCGGCCTGGACCCGCAGGCGGTCGCCGCCGACCTCGGCTTCGAGGGCGGCTCGGTGGCGAACTCCATCGACGGGACCGCCTCGCGCGACTTCGTCGCCGAGTTCGCCTTCATCACGGCCATGATCGGGATCAACCTCTCCCGGATCGCCGAGGAGGTGATCATCTGGAACACCAAGGAGTTCGGCTTCATCACGCTGCACGACGCCTTCTCCACGGGCTCCTCGATCATGCCGCAGAAGAAGAACCCGGACATCGCCGAGCTGGCCCGGGGCAAGTCCGGCCGGCTGATCGGCAACCTGACCGGCCTGCTGGCCACCCTGAAGGCACTGCCGCTCGCCTACAACCGGGACCTCCAGGAGGACAAGGAGCCGGTCTTCGACTCCTGCGACACCCTCGAGGTCCTGCTGCCCGCCTTCACCGGCATGATGGCCACCCTCACCGTGCACCGCGAGCGCCTGGAGGAGCTGGCGCCGGCCGGGTTCTCGCTGGCCACCGACATCGCCGAGTGGCTGGTCCGGCAGGGTGTGCCGTTCCGGGTGGCGCACGAGGTGGCCGGGGCCTGTGTGAAGGTCTGCGAGTCCCAGGGCATCGAGCTCGCCGACCTGACGGACGCCCAGTTCGCCGAGATCTCCCCCCACCTCACGCCCGATGTCCGCTCGGTCCTCACCGTCCACGGCGCCATCGCCTCGCGCAACGCCCGCGGCGGTACCTCGCCTTCCGCAGTCGCCGCCCAGCTGGCCGAGCTCAAGGCCGACCTCGCCGTGCAGGCCGCCTGGCTCAAGGGCTGACCCGCACGGAGCAGTACCCACCGGGAAGCACCGGCCCGCCGAGGCGGGAGGGGCTCCCCGGCGGCGCGGGGCACCGCGCCAAGGGGGCACCCCGGCCGAAGACGGGGGTGGAAGGCTCCCGCCCGCACCCGGCCTCGGTGACCGGCTCGCACCCCGCCCCTCCCGCAGGGGCGGTGCGCACCGCTTCGCCGCAGGAATCGTGCGGGCGGGAGCCTTCCTCCCCCAGCCTTCGGCCTTGGGGGTCCCCCCGGCCGGAGGCTGGGGGATGGGGCTCCCCGGCCGAAGGCTGGGGGAAGGGCGCCCCCCTTCGCAGCGCTCCCCGCGCCCCCCGGCTGCGCTCCGGGCCGTTCCCCCCTAATGGGTTTTCCCGAGCAGCCGAGCGTCCCGCCGCATCCGATACTCGACCCATGGGTGCCAGAGCCGTCGCAGCACTCCGAAGAGGGTTCCGAGGCCAGCTGATCACCCCGGGCGACCCGGAGTACGACACGGCCCGAGCCGTGTGGAACGGCGCGATCGACCGGCACCCCGCACTGATCGCCCGCTGCACCGGCACCCCGGACGTCCTGCTGGCCGTCGAGGTGGCCCGCGAGTACGGGCTGTGGCCGACGATCCGTGGCGGCGGCCACAGCGTCGCCGGCCTCGCGGTCTGCGACGGCGGCCTGCTGATCGACCTCTCGCGGATGCGCGGCGTCCGGGTGGACTCCGGCCGTCGGATCGCGCACGCCGGTCCGGGCGCCACTTGGGCCGAGTTCGACCAGGAGACCCAGCGCCACGCCCTGGCGACCCCGGGCGGGCTGGTGTCCGGCAGCGGGATCGCCGGCACAACCCTCGGCGGAGGCTTCGGCTGGCTCAGCCGGGCCTACGGGCTGACCTGCGACAACCTGTTGGAGGCCGAGCTGGTGACCGCCGACGGACGGGTGGTCACGGCGAGCGCGGCACTGCACCCGGACCTGTTCCGGGGCATCCGGGGCGGCGGCGGCAACTTCGGCGTCGTCACCTCCCTGTCCTACCGGCTGCACCCGGTCGGCCCGCAGGTGCTCTGCGGCGAGCTGTACTTCGCGGCTGACGAGGCTCCGCAGGTGCTCCGTGCCGTCCGCACCCAGCTACGCGGTGCCCCCGACCAGCTGGGTGCCGTCTGCCTGCTCGGCACCGCACCGGCCGCACCCCACCTGCCCGCCCGACTGGCCGGCACCCCGGTCGTCCGGATCGGGCTGTGCCACGCCGGCCGACCCGAACGCGCGCGGGGCGCGGTGGCACCGCTGCGCGCCCTGCCCGGCGTACTCGCGGACACGATCCAGCTGCGCCCCTACACCGTGTGGCAGCGGACGCTGGACCCGGGGCGCGGCCCGGGTGCCCGCAACTACTGGAAGTCCGAGTACCTCTCCACCCTGGACGACCGCGCGATCGCCACCCTCACCGAGCACTTCGCGCGGATCACCTCACCGTCCTCCGAGATCCAGCTCGTCTTCCTCGGCGGCGCCATCGCCCGGGTCGGCCCCGACGACACCGCCTACACCCACCGCTCGGCGCCCTACCTGCTCAGCATCAACTCCCGCTGGGAGCACTCCGAGGAGGACCCCGGGCACACCGCCTGGACCAGAGGGCTGTGGAGCGCGATGCGGGCCTTCTCCTCCGGCGGAGGGTATGTGAACTTCCTCGGCCAGGAGGGCCCGGCACGGGTCCTGGAGGCGTACGGACCGGTGAAGTACCGGCAGCTCACCGCGCTCAAGGACGTCTGGGACCCGGGCAACCTGTTCCGCGTCAACCAGAACATCCCGCCCAGCTACTGACCGGGTGACCCGCCGTCACCGGCCGGGCCGACGGTCGGTCATACCGGGTGTGATCCCCGTCGCCGAGCTGCACCCCGCCTTCGCCCCGCTCGCCGCCGTGCTGGCACACCGGCACCGCCTCGACCCGCAGGACCTGGAACAGGAGGTCTGGCTGCGGGTGCTGGAACGGGCCGCCGACGGCACCCTGCCCCGTGACCGCGTCTCCTGGGTCCGGGCGCTCACCGTCCAGCTGACCGTCCAGCACACCGCCCGGTCGCCGCAGCCCCACCGGAGCGTGCGGCCGGTGCCCTCCGCCGAGGAGCAGCTGCTGACCGCCTACCGCCACCGCGCCGTACGGCGGGCGCTGGCCCGGCTGCCCGGACGCTGCCCCGAGCTGCTCACCGCACTGTCCGAGTCACCCGAACTGACGTACCAGCAGCTGGCGGAACGGCTTTGCCTGCCGAGGGGCAGCATTGGGCCGATCCGGTCACGCTGCCTGGGGTGCCTGCGGGCGCTGCTGTACAGCCACCGGCCGGAACGGCCGTCGGAGACCGGCTGGTGACGTCTGAGTGACGCTCACCACGTCGGGCATCCGGAAGGTTGAGATCCGGGGACGGCTGGGTAGAGCCGTGGCTAACGTCCTCCTTGACGGTGGCCGAGGCGGCCGGATACTGAGCGTGAGCGAGGGCCGGGCTCCGGAGACCGCGGGGTGCGGCGCTGCGCGACCCCCGGTCAGGGCCGATCCCCGTCCGGGGCACACCTCCGGCAGAGCACCCGGTGCCGCACCCACACCCGGCACCCGGGAACCAACGATGGGGAGGCCCCCGCACATGGGCATGAGCGTGATCATTTCGGTGGCGACCGAGGACGACGCGGAGCAGATCCTCAAGCTCCAGTACCTCGGCTACCAGAGCGAGGCCGAGCTGTACGGAGACTGGGGCATCGAGCCGCTGACGCAGACGCTGGGCAGCCTGCGGGCCGAACTCTCCGATCGGCACGTGCTGGTGGCCAAGCTGGGCGACGAGGTCGTCGGCACCGTCCGCGGCCGGGTGGAGGAGAACGGGGTCGCCCGGGTCGCCCGCCTGGTGGTCCACCCCCGGATGCAGCGCCACGGCCTCGGCGGCCGCCTGCTGGACGCCGTCGAACGGCAGCTGCTGGACCGGCACGACGTACGCTCCTTCGAACTCTCCACCGGACACCGCAGCCTCGCCAACCTCCGCCTCTACGCCCGGCACGGCTACCGCCAGCGGGAGGTCACCGAGGTGAGCCGCCGACTGAGCGTGGTCGCCTTGGAGAAGCCGGTGCACTCGGAGTACGCCGCCACCGCCTGAACGCCGGCGGCCGACGGCCGGGCGGCGGTGCCCGTACGGGCCGCCCGACCGTGCCTTCTGAGACAGTTCCCGGCAGCGCCCGGTCCCTGTGGACCGGGCGCTTGGGCTTGTGCCGTCAGGATCCTTCGCCTTGCAACCACTGGGTCGTGTCCGCAATGCGGACGGCTGGTCCTGGTAATTGGGACCCGGTGCATATGTCTGATTTACTAGCACCCATGACTGCGACAACGACCTGCACCCCCTCCGGCACCGTGCCGGCAGGTGAGCGCTGCATGTGCTGTCGAATGTGTCACTGCTGAGGGTCACCGCCCCTGCTCGCGCCCCGAAGCGAGCCCCGCTGAAGCGGCTCCACGCGCCCGTACCGCGGCGCTGCCGCACACCTTTTGGATCCGGACCCGTAAGGGCCATGCCCACGCGCGTCCCCGCCTGCCGGCGGCCACGATCGAGGTGTGGCAGCGGGACCCCCACCTCCCTTCACAGGCGTGCCCGAGGCATGCCGCTCACCGCCACCGGCGCGCCGGCCATCAGCCGTGCGCCCCCGACCAACGGAAGCAGCTGTGATCACCACCAAGGACCTGACGAAGGTCTACCGCTCCAGGGGCCGCGAGGTCACCGCCCTCGACGGAGTCGACCTGCACGTGAGGGAGGGCGAGGTCTACGGCGTCGTCGGTACCAGCGGCGCGGGCAAGAGCACCCTCATCCGCTGCGTGAACATGCTGGAGCGCCCGAGCTCGGGCAGCGTCACCGTGGACGGTGTCGAGCTCAACGCGCTGCCCGGCCAGGAGCACCGGGCCGGCCGCGACCTGCGCGAGGCCCGCCGTCGGATCGGCATGGTGTTCCAGCACTTCAACCTGCTCTCCTCGCGGACCGTCCAGCAGAACGTCGAACTCCCGCTGGAGATCATCGGGCTGGACCGCACCCAGCGCCACCGCAAGGCCGCCGAACTGCTCGACCTGGTCGGTCTCGCCGACAAGGCCCGCAACTACCCCGGCCAGCTCTCCGGCGGCCAGAAGCAGCGCGTCGGCATCGCCCGCGCACTGGCCGGCGACCCCAAGGTGCTGCTCTCCGACGAGGCCACCTCCGCGCTCGACCCGGAGACCACCCGCTCCATCCTGTCCCTGCTGCGCGACCTCAACCGGCAGCTCGGCCTCACCGTCCTGCTGATCACCCATGAGATGGACGTGATCAAGTCCGTCTGCGACTCCGCCGCCCTGATGCGCGGCGGCAAGGTGATCGAGTCCGGCGGGCTCACCGAGCTGCTCGCCACCCGGAACTCCGAACTGGCCCGCGAGCTCTTCCCGCTCGGCGAGTTCGGCCACGGGCAGCCCGGCAACACCGTGGTGGAGATCACCTTCCAAGGTGACACCTCCGCCCAGCCCTTCGTCTCCCAGCTGGCCCGCACCTACCAGATCGACATCAACATCCTCGGTGCCGCCGTGGAGCACATCGGTGGCCGGATGGTCGGCCGGATGAGGGTCGAACTGCCCGGCGGCCACCAGGAGAACGTGGTGCCGATCGGCTTCCTGCGCGAGCAGGGCCTGCAGGTGGAGACCGTGAACGAGGCGAACGGAGCCGTGGCATGACCTGGGACCAGATGCAGGAACTGATGTGGCCCGCCACCGCCGAGACCTTCCAGATGGTCGGCGTCGCCACCCTCGCCACCATCCTGCTCGGGCTGCCGCTGGGCCTGCTGCTGGTGCTCACCGACAAGGGCGGCGCGCTGCAGAACGGCCCGGTCAACCGGGTGATCGGCGCGATAGTCAACGTCGGCCGCTCGCTGCCGTTCATCATCCTGATGGTCGCTCTGCAGCCCTTCACCAAGGGAGTGACCGGCACCACCATCGGCTGGCAGGCCGCGTCCGTGCCGCTGACCGTCGGCGCCATCCCGTTCTTCGCCCGCCTGGTCGAGACCGCGGTCCGCGAAGTGGACAAGGGCCTGCTGGAGGCCGTCCACGCGATGGGCGGCGGCACCTGGACCGCGATCCGCAAGGTGCTTCTCCCCGAGTCGCTGCCCGCGCTGGTCTCCTCCGCCACCACCACGATCATCGCGCTGATCGGCTTCTCCGCGATGGCCGGCACGGTCGGCGGCGGGGGACTCGGCACCCTCGCCGTCAACTACGGCTACCAGCGTTTCGAGACCGCCTTCATGTGGGTCATCGTCGCCGAGCTGGTGGTGATCGTGATGGCGATCCAGCTGATCAGCGACCTCATCGTGCGGCGGCTGGCCGACCGCGGCGGCTTCGGCGGCACCACCCGCCTGCTGCGCTCGCGCCGCACCGAGCTCACCGAGGAAGAGGAAGAGCTCGCCCTGCCCCACTGACCACGCCGTCTGCCCTCCGGGGCAGGCCGCGCGCCCCAGGCCACCGGGCCATCCTCCCGGTGGGCCGTCCGCTCCATGGAGAAAGGCACTTTTCGTGCGTAACGTCCTGAAGTCCACCGCCGTCATCGCCACCGCGGGCCTCGCCCTCACGCTGACCGCCTGCAGCAGCGGCTCCTCGTCCGCCGGCTCCTCGCCGGACCAGCCGCTCACCGTGATCGCCAGCCCTACCCCGCACGCCCAGATCCTGGACTACGTGAAGCAGAACCTGGCCGACAAGGCCGGGCTGAAGCTGGACGTCAAGGTGGTCACCGACTACGTGACCCCGAACACGGCCGTCCAGGACGGCTCGGCCGACGCCAACTTCTTCCAGCACGTCCCGTACCTGGAGGACTTCAACAAGAAGCACGGCACCGACATCGTCTCCGTCGAGCCGGTGCACCTGGAGCCGCTCGGCCTGTACTCCAAGAAGGCCAAGTCCGTCGCCGACCTGTCCAACGGCGCCACCGTCGGCCTGCCCAACGACGCCACCAACGAGGGCCGCGCGCTCAAGCTGCTCGCCGCCGAGAACGTCATCAAGCTGAAGGACGGCGCCGGCACCTCCGCCACCCCGGCCGACATCGCCGACAACCCGAAGAACCTGAAGTGGAAGGAGCTGGACGCCGCCCAGCTGCCCCGCTCCCTCGGCGACCTGGACGCCGCGGTCATCAACGGCAACTACGCGATCGACTCCGGCCTGACCCCTGCCAAGGACGCCATCCTGCTGGAGAAGGCCGAGGGCAACCCGTACGCCAACATCCTCGCGGTGAAGAAGGGGCACGAGAACGACCCCCGGGTGGTGAAGCTGGCTCAGCTGCTGCACTCGGCCGAGGTCAAGAAGTACATCGACGACACCTTCAAGGGCTCGGTCGTCCCCGCCTTCTGATAGTTCGTATCAACTGCTCCACTGCGGTAGTTTGCCCACGGCCGACGGGCTTGCCGCGTCGGCGCCGATGCGCCGGCAGGCGGGTCGGACAGCCGGGCCCCCACGGACCACGTGCGGGGCCCGGTCGGGCAATATGCAGGTGGGACGGCCGCAGGGCACCGGAACTGACGGGCCGTCGCCGGATTTGCCGGTACGCTGACCTGGCCGAGTGCGGCTGGGGCGTACGGTGTGTCCACGACCCGGCGAGGAGAGACGGCATGGCAGCGAGCTTCCCCGAGACCGCCATCAGCACCGAGAGGCTGCTGTTGCGCCCCCTTGCGGACGAAGACGCCCCGGGCCTGGTCGCGATGATGGACGACGAGCCGGTGCACACCTGGACCGCCATCCCGCAGCCGTTCACCGAGGCCCACGCCACGGAGTGGATCCGCACCCTCGCCCCTGCCCGCCGGGCCGAAGGACGCGGAATCTCCTTCGCCGTCGCCGAGCACCTGACCCAGCGCCTGGTCGGCGTGGTCGAACTGCGCGGCACCGATTGGCGGCTGCGCTCCACCGAGGCCAGCTGCGTCATCGCCGCCTGGGCCCGCGGCGAGGGCTACGCCCCCGAGGCCCTGCTCGGCGTGGCCCAGTGGCTCTTCGAGGACCGCGGTTTCCTGCGCCTGGAACTGCGTACCGCCGCCGGCAACACCGCCGCCCAGCAGGCCGCCCAGAAGATGGGCTGCATCAGCGAGGGCGTACTGCGCAGTGCCTGGATAGTCCGCGGCGGCGACTGGACCGCCTCGGCCAGGCCGCCGGCCGGGTCCCCCGAGGACGAGAGCCGCAGCGACCTGATCCTGTGGAGCCTGCTGCCCGAGGACTTGGAGAGTGCCCAGGACGACAGCTGGGCCCAGCAGCGGTACGTGCTCCGCGACTGAACCGACGGCCGGGAGCGGACTGACGGTCGGGAGCGAACCAACCGTTCACCGTCCGGACGCGCACAGGTGTGCAGGTTGGCGACAGCGGACGGAGCGCACCCGGTAGCCTCTGCACCGGGACGGAGCGCAGATGGTCCGGACCAGTGTGCGTGGGGCGGACAGCGCCTCGGGGCGGAACATGCGAGGGAGAAAAGCCGCAGATGGCTGACCGGATCACGGTCATCGGGTGGGACGGCACGCCGCTGACGGAGGCGGCCGCCTCGGCACTGGCGGGGGCGACCCTGGTCGCCGGCGCCCCTTATCAACTGGCAGGGCTGCCGGTACCGGCGGACGCCGAGCGGATCGTGCTCGGCAGCATCGCGGCCGCCGCCCGGAAGATCGCAGAACACCGCGGCACCGTCGTGGTGGTCGCCGAGGGCGATCCCGGGTACTTCGGTGTGGTCCGCGCCCTGCGCAGCCCCGAGTACGGCCTGGAACTCGAGGTGCTGCCCGCCGTCTCCTCGGTGGCCGCCGCCTTCGCCAGGGCCGGGATGCCCTGGGAGGACGCCCAGGTGGTCTCCACCCACGGCGGACGCCTTCGCCGCGCGGCCAACGTCTGCCGGGCCAACCCCAAGGTCGCCGTGCTCACCACCTCGGATGCGGGCCCGAGCGAACTGGCCCTGATGCTCCGCGGCGTGCACCGCACCTTCGTGGTCTGCGAGGCGCTCGGTACCCCGGACGAGGACGTCACCGTGCTGACCTCCGAGCGGGTGCCGGACCACGTCTGGCGCGACCCCTCGGTGGTACTGGTGATCGGCGGCGGAAGCCAGGTCCAGACCGTGGACGAGACGGCCGGCTGGCTGGCCGGGAAGCCCCTCGGATTCCCTGGACCGGCGCGCGGCTGGGCGCTGCCCGCCGACGCGTACGCGGGCGTGGATCGCGGCGCATCCGCAGCGGATGCCGGCGGGCGCGCGCTGCCCCCGCACCTCCGTGCGCTGGCGGTGGCACGGTTGGGCCCGGTCCCGGGCGACCTGGTCTGGGCGGTCGGGGCGGCCAGCGGCGCCCTGGCGGTCGAGATCGCCCGGTTCGGCGCGGCCGTGGTCGCCGTAGAGGCCGATCGCTCGGCCTGCGCCCAGATCGCGGTCAATGCCCGCCGCTACGGGGTCGAGGTGGAGGCCGTCCACGGTGTCGGCCACGAGGTACTGGGCGGACTGCCCGAGCCGGACGCCGCGGTGGTCGAGGCGGGCGGCGCCGAGGCCGTCCGCGCCGTGGTCACCCGCCGTCCCGGGCGGTTGGTCGCGGTGGCCCACACGCTCGCCGAGGCCGAGGAGATCCACGAGGTCCTCTCCGGCGCGGGCTACCAGGTGGACGGCGCACTTCTGCAGTCCGCGCCGCTCGCCATCGGGCGCGGCGCGGCGGCGGGCCTGTCCATCGGCACAGGGGAGCAGGGCTTGATGCTCTGGGGTGAGCAGGGTTCCTGACCCTTCGTACCGTCCACACCCTCCCTGCACGGTTTGTCCGCTCCATGGACGTTTTCCGGCCGCTTTCCGGCGACTCTCGGGCTGCTCCCCGGTTGGTGGGCGGTGATTCCGATCGCATCCGGTCATGGATTCGAGAGCCTGTCAGTCGTGGCCGGTAGGGTGGCGTCCTGGCTGTGCCCGATGATCGGTGGGTCGTGCCCTGTTCGGTACGTTTGTCACCTTTTTGACGTGGTGCAAGCCACATCGGTCCGGAGTGCGGACATTCGACGCGGCCCGTGCCGGGCCGGAAGAATGCCGTAGGGTCCGGTGCGGTCGTGCCGCATGCCCCTGGTTCTCGTTGTCTCTGATGATGCGCCACCCCCGTTGGGGTGGTGCACAGGCCCGGGGGTGGCGCGCAGCGCGTCGGCGAGTCCGCCTTCGCGTGCCGATGCGGCGGACGCCAGTAGGTGGTGGACGGGCGGGCCGAAGCGCGGCTCGCCCCGAGCGGAGTTGGGCGCTGCGGTCGGCGGACCGCCTCGCCAAGGGCGCGGAAGCGGCCTGGAAGGAGCTTTGACATGACCGATGGCGGCCACGTCCCGAACGAGGGACTGCCGGAGCACCTGCTCGGCGGGGCCACGGCGCCGTCGCTCGGCGGAGCCGAGGTACTCGGCCTGCCGGAGGGCGTCGCCGTACCGGGGGCCGCCGTGCCAGGTGTCGCCGTGCCCGGAGTTCCGTCCGGGACGGGGATGCCCGGGGCGCCGATGCCCGGAATGCCGGGTATGCCGATGTCGGGTGCGGAGGGCATGCCGATGGCCGGCGGGCCGATGCCCGGGATCACCGTGCCCGCGCAGGGCGGTGAGGGCTGGGCGGCTGAACACCGCCCCGCGTACACCTTCCTCGACCAGCCGGACCACCTGGAGGACGAGGACGACGTCCTGCTGATGCCCGGCCCGCAGGCGTCCTGGGGCGAGTCGGTCGTGCACGGCCCGGTCGAGACGGTCATGGTCATGGACCAGAGCGCGCCCATGGCCGCGCAGGCCGGTCCCGCCGCGATGGCCGACACCATGACGCTGCGCACGGTCGACGGAAATGCCATTCCGCAGCAGGCCGCGCAGCACGCCGGTACTCCGGTCGAGCCGTCCTGGCCGCCGCTCGCGCCGCCGACCACCGAAGAGGCGGCGGGCCAGGGCGCCGCTGGTGTTCCGGGCGCCGCGGGTGCGCCGGTCGTGCCCGAGCAGCCGGCCGTGCCGGTTGCCCCGGCCGTACCGCAGGCCGCCGCCGCACCGGTGATGGCTCCTCAGCCGCAGCGGCGTCCGCTGCACGCGGGGCCGCCGATCCCGGACCCGTCGCTGATGACCGGCCAGGTGCCGGTGCGCTCGCTGGCCGACCGGGGTCCGTCCGGGGCCGAGCCGCAGGCCTTCGCGGGCCGTCCGGTGCCGCAGGGCGGTACGCCGGCGCACGGCGTCCCGGTCGTCGTACCGCCGGTGGCAGCCGAGCCTTCGGCCGCCCCGGTGGCTCCGGCTGCCGAGCCGGCTCCGGCCCAGGTACCGGTGGCGGAGCAGGTTCTGGCCCCGGAGCAGGCCCAGACGCAGGCCCCGGTCGAGGCGCAGCCGGCCGTGGCCGAGCAGGCCGCGGAGGCGCCCGCAGCGGAGGCTCCGGTGGAACCCGCAACCGCCGCTCCGGCCGTGGCGGCGCCGGCGGACGTTCAGGTGGAGGCCGATGCGGTGGAAGCCGCGGGCACCGACGCTGTGGACGCCGCGCCCGTGGAGGCTGCTGCCGCCGAGACCGTCCCGTCGGAGGCCCAGCCGGTGGTACCGGCTGCTGTCGAGGCAACCGCCGTCGAGGCTCCGGCCGCCGAGGCCGTCGTGGTGGAGGCGCAGGCCGTGCAGGCTCCGTCCGGCGAGGCCGCTCCCGCCCAGGAGACGGCGTCCGTACAGACATCCGCCCCGGAGGCGCCGACCGCAGAGGGCACTGCCCCTGACGCGCCGATGGCCGAGGCTCCGGCCGGCGAGGCCCCCGCCGTGGACGCGCAGACCGCCGAGGCACCTGCGGCGGAGGCCCCGGCAGCGCAGGCCCAGGTCCAGCAGGTCCAGGAGCCCGCAGCGGCCGAGGTGTCCGCGGAGAGCGCCGATGCGGCGCCCGCCGTCGACGCGGCGGCTGCCGAGACCGCCACCGCCGAGACCGCACCGCCCGCATCGGCCACTGCCGAGGCAGCCGCCACCGAGGCCCCGGCTGCGGACGTGCCCGCGGACGTGCCCGCCGAGGCGGCCGTCGAGCCGTCAGCCGCTGTCGAGGCCCCAGCCGCCGAGGCTCCGCCCGCCGAGGCGCCCGCCGAAGCCCCTGGCGCGGACACCTCGTCCGCCGAGGCGCCGGCGGCTGATGCCCCTGCAACCGAGGCCGCACCGACCGAGGCCGCACCGACCGAGGCCGCACCGACCGAGGCCGCACCGACCGAGGCCCCGTCAGCGGCAGTTCCGGCCCAGGCGGCGACCCCGGTCCAGCCGCCGCGCCGGATCGCCGCCTTCCTCGCCGACCCGGCCCCGCACGGACTGCCGCTGGTCGACGCCGCCCCGGCCGCATCCGCCGAGCAGGTTGACCCCGCCGCCGAGCAGGTGCCTGTCGCCGAGCATGTGGCCGCTGCCGAGGTGGCACCCGCACAGACCCCCGACCAGGCCCCGGCCGCCGAGCCGACTCCCGAGACCGTCACGGGCACCGGCGAGGTCCCCTCCGCCCAGGCTGTCGAGGCCCCGGCCCAGCCGGAGCCGCAGCCCGCGCCTACCCCGGAGACCGAGGCTCCGGCCGAGGCCGGGCCTGCCGCTGACGAGCCCGCCACCGACGCGGCAAACCCGGAGACGACCGCCGAGGCGACCGACGCACCGGCCGCCACCGACGCCGCGACCGCTGACGCCCCGGAGAACGCCGTCTCCCAGGCCGCCGCCCCTGAGGACGCCGCCGCTCCCGAGGACGCCGCTGTTGAGCAGATCGACCGCGGTCCCGCCGCTCCCGGCTACGAAGAGGCCGGTCGCGACGCCGTCCACCAGGTGATCCGCGAGCGCCGGGACATCCGCAACGGCTTCCGCCCGGATCCGATTCCGCACGAGGTGCTGATCCGCGTTCTGGAGGCGGCCCACACCGCGCCCAGCGTCGGCTACTCCCAGCCGTGGGACTTCGTGGTGATCCGCTCCGCGAAGACCCGGCAGAAGATGCACGCACTGGCCGAGCGCCAGCGCGACGCGTACGCGGAGTCGCTGCCCAAGGGCCGGGCGAAGCAGTTCAAGGAAATCAAGATCGAGGCCATCCTCGAGACCCCGGTGAACATCGTGGTCACCGCCGACCGCACCCGTGGCGGTCGGCACACACTGGGCCGGCACACCCAGCCCCAGATGGCCCCGTACTCGGCAGCCCTCGCCGTCGAGAACCTCTGGCTGGCCGCCCGCGCCGAAGGCCTCGGCGTCGGCTGGGTGAGCTTCTTCGACGAGGAGGAGATGATCCGGGAGCTCGGTCTGCCTGAGCACCTGGACGTGGTCGCGTACCTGTGCGTCGGGTACGTCGACTCCTTCCCGGACGAGCCCGAGCTGCAGCAGCAGGGCTGGGCGAAGAAGCGCCCGCTGTCCTGGGTGGTGCACGAGGAGCAGTACGGCAACCGCGCACTGCCCGGCGAGGAGCGGCACGACCTGCTCACCGAGACCCTGCGCGGCATTCGCCCGCTGGATGCCAAGGCGCTCGGTGAGGCCTGGGACCGGCAGAAGCGGATGACCAAGCCGGCCGGCTCGCTCGGCCTGCTGGAGATCATCGCGGCGCAGCTGAGCGGCCTGAGCCGCAAGTGCCCGCCGCCGATCCCGGAGCCGGGCTGCGTGGCGATCTTCGCCGGCGACCACGGCGTGCACGCCCAGGGCGTCACCCCGTGGCCGCAGGAGGTCACCGCGCAGATGGTGTCGAACTTCCTGGCCGGGGGAGCGGTGGTCAACGCCTTCGCGGCCCAGGTCGGCGCCGAGGTGTGCGTGGTGGATGTCGGCGTCAAGTCCGAGCTGCCGGAGGCGATCCAGCAGGGCCGGACCACCGGTCTGCTGCCGCGCAAGGTCAAGCCGGGCACCGACGACATGACCCAGGGCCCGGCGATGAGCCGCGAGGAGGCGCTCAAGGCGATCGAGGTCGGTATCGAGACCGCCCGCGACCTGGTCGCGGCCGGGAACAAGGTGTTGATCACCGGTGACATGGGCATCGCCAACACCACCGCCTCGGCCGCGCTGATCGCGGTCTTCACCGGGCTCGACCCGGCCGAGGTGACCGGGCGCGGCACCGGTATCGACGACGCCACCCACCAGCACAAGGTCGAGGTGGTCCGCCAGGCGCTCGCCCTGCACCAGCCCGACCCGGCCGACCCGATCGGCGTGCTCTCCGCAGTCGGCGGCCTGGAGCACGCGGCCATCGCGGGCTTCCTGCTCGGCGCGGCGAGCCTGCGCACGCCGGTCATCCTGGACGGCGTGATCGCGGGTTCGGCCGCACTGGTCGCCAAGGCCATCGCCCCCGAGGTGCTCGCCGCCTGCATCGCGGGCCACCGCTCGGCCGAGCCCGGCCACGAGGCCGCGCTGACCAAGCTGGGCCTGCGTCCGCTGATCGACCTCGATCTGCGGCTCGGCGAGGGCACCGGAGCGCTGCTGGCCCTCCCGCTGGTGCAGAGCGCCGCCCGCGCGATGCACGATGTAGCCACCTTCGACTCCGCCGGAGTCACCGAGAAGAAGGCCTAGGCCCCGCCGACCCGTCGGCCGTACGATGCCGCCCCGGCGGCCGGCGTCGTACGGCCGGATCGCCCGCGCACCGCAGCGCACCAGGACGACCCGGCCACGAACACTACGGCCGGACCGGATCCCGGCTCCGCCGACGATCGCCCCCCACCGGCCCGAGGGCGCGCCGGTGGGGGCGACCGCCACACCCGTAGAACACCGTCCGCCCGATCCAGGAGCCACGCCCATGAGCGCGCCCAGCCCGCCCCCCAGCACCGAGGGCCTCACCCCGTACCCGGTCGGACTGCTGCTCACCGGCCGACGCGTGGTCGTGATCGGCGGCGGCCAGGTCGCCCAACGGCGGCTGCCCGCGCTGATCGCCGCCGGGGCGGACATCCACCTCATATCGCCCGGCACCACCCCGGCCGTCCAGGCCATGGCCGACACGGGGGAGCTGACCTGGCACCGGCGCGGCTACCAGGACGGCGACCTCGCCGAGAGCTGGTACGTGCTGGTCGCCACCGACGACCCGGCCGTCAACACCGCCGTCAGCGCCGAGGCCGAGCGCCTGCGGATCTTCTGCGCGCGCAGTGATGACGCCTCCGCCGCCACCGCCTGGACCCCGGCCGGCGGGCACGACGGCGGCGCCACCGTCGCCGTCCTCACCGGCGACCCGCGCCACTCCGCCGCGCTGCGCGACGCGATCGTGAACGGTCTGCGGGACGGCTCCCTGGCCGCCCGTCAGTACCGCTCGCACGGCGCGGGCGTGGCCCTGGTCGGCGGTGGCCCCGGCGACCCCGATCTGATCACGGTGCGCGGCCGCCGCCTGCTGGCCGACGCCGACGTGGTGGTCGCCGACCGCCTCGCCCCGCGCGAACTGCTCGCCGAACTGCCCCCGCACGTCGAGGTGATCGACGCCTCCAAGATCCCGTACGGCCGCTTCATGGCCCAGGAGGCGATCAACCGGACCCTGATCGAGCACGCCAAGGCGGGCAAGTTCGTGGTCCGGCTCAAGGGCGGCGACCCGTACGTCTTCGGACGCGGCGGCGAGGAACTGCTGGCCTGCGCCGAGGCAGGGCTGCCGGTCACCGTGGTCCCCGGCATCTCCAGCTCGATCAGTGTTCCGGCGGCCGTCGGCATTCCGGTCACCCACCGGGGGATGACCCACGAGTTCACCGTGATCTCCGGCCACGTCGGTCCGGACGACTCCCGCTCGCTGGTCAACTGGGAGGCCGCCGCGAAGATGAGCGGCACCCTGGTCCTGCTGATGGCCGTGGACAAGATCGGCCAGATCGCCGCCAAGCTGGTCGAGTGCGGCCGAGCGGCCGACACCCCGGTCGCCGTCGTCCAGGAGGGCACCACCGCGGCCCAGCGCCGGATCGACGCCACCCTGTCCACCGTCGCCGAGACGGTCGCCGCCGAGGACGTCCGGCCACCCGCCGTCATCGTCATCGGCGACGTCGTCAACGTCCTGGGGACGGCCCGCTAGGGGCCCGCCGGCCGAGGCGGACGGCGGGACGCGACGGCACGCCCGGCATCCAGCAGCGACTGGCGCCCCGTCACACCCACACGGCGGGATGCCACCCCTCACCGCCGAACCCCTGGCACCCGGCAGCGGCGAGCTCCCCGTGCCCCGGGGCCCTGGCCGGCGCATCCCCGCGTTTGGCCCAGGGCCACCCAAACGGGCAAGATCGGGCTCGTGTCCGAACCCCGCACCATCACCGATCCGGCAGATCCGCGCCTGGCCGACTACACCGGCCTGACCGACGTCGAGCTGCGCCGCCGCCGTGAACCCGCCGAGGGCCTGTTCATCGCCGAGGGCGAGAAGGTCATCCGGCGTGCCCTCGACGCCGGCTACCGGATGCGGTCGATGCTGCTGACCCCCAAGTGGCTGAGTGTGATGTCGGACGTGATCGCCGACGCCGAAGCCCCCGTCCACGTGGTCGAACCAGCCCTCGCCGAGGCCGTCACCGGCTACCACGTGCACCGTGGCGCGCTCGCCTCGATGGAGCGCAAGCCCCTGCCCGAGGCCGCCGAACTCCTCGCGGGCGCCCGCCGGGTCGTCGTCCTGGAAGGCCTGGTCGACCACACCAACGTGGGGGCCCTGTACCGCAGTGCGGCCGCCCTGGGCATGGATGCCGTGCTGCTCTCCCCGGACTGTGCCGACCCGCTCTACCGCCGGGCCGTGAAGGTCTCCATGGGTGCTGTCTTCTCCGTCCCGTACGCACGCCTCGACCCCTGGCCCGACTCACTGGAGGTCGTGCGGGCGGCCGGCTTCGCGGTACTCGCCCTCACACCCGCGCCCGATGCAGTCCCGCTCAACGAGGTGCCGGTCGACCTGCTGCGCAGGTGCGCCCTGATGCTGGGATCCGAGGGGGAAGGCTTGTCAGCCGAGGCGCTGGCGGCGGCCGACCTCAAGGTGCGGATTCCGATGGCTCACGACATCGACTCACTCAACATCGCCGCTGCGGCAGCAATCAGCTTCTATGCGGTTTCCCACCATCGTTGAGACGGCGGGGACAAGGTCGGACCGGAGGCAAGAACGCCTCCGGTCCGGCTGCTCGTCGATCGGCTTGCATTTCGTGGGGACTAGTTCAGACCGAACGTCTGCTGCTGCTCGGACTCCTCGTTGACCTCCAGGCCGTCCGCGGTGACCGTCAGGTGCGAGCCGTCGTCGAACAGCAGGTCCACGAAGAGGTTGAACCGCCACGTGTCGTTGCCCACCGGGTCGACCCGGAGAAGGACGTTGCCGCCCTGGAGGTCGTCCTTGCTGGCGTGGTTGATGAGAGTGAGGTTGTAGGGGCCGTTGTTGGTGTGGTCGTTGAACGGGCCGAAGGTGTCCGAGACGCGCGCGGCCGTGTGGCCGCTGCGGTCGCGGACCTCGATGGTGACGTTGGTGTCGTGATCCTTGTTCTCGTCGTTGGTGTGGAATGTCACGGTTGCTTCGGTCAGGTTCGCCATGGCCTCCTCCTCGATGGGCGTAACAGTCACTGCCCGAACCATCTCGGGCGAAACCGTCACAGCGGGAGCGGCCAGAGCGCGCCGCGCGAAACGGCGCACAGGGATCGCGGAGCGCCCCTCGAACCTTGCGACGTCAACGACCATGTTGACTGTGCCTCTGCCGACCACGGACGTGTGGCGGGTGGCGTTGTGGCCGGCGTCTCGGCGTCTCGGTGTGTGGCGTTGGCGCCGGCCACCATGATCACCGTTTGGGTGCTCCGCCGATTCCGGCGGAGCACCCACCTGCCCGCCGACCTCACCGGACCGAAACGGAGGGACGTCATGACGCCGAGCCCGGTACGCCACGGCCCGTTCGGGCTCAGCCGGAGGTGCCGCTCGATCCCGGGCTCGGCGTGGCGCCGCCACCCGTCCCGCCACTGACCCCGGAGCCCGGCCAGGACTCCTCCAGGCGGCCGTCGCCGCGGACGGTGTAGCGGGTGGTCGAGCCGCCGGACTGGGCGCGCTCCTCGCGCACCAGCGCACCGTTCTCCAGCCGCCAGGCCGTCGCCGCCTGCGCGTCCGCCACCGAGGACCGGGACGCCTGCAGCACGGGCGTCCCGCCGTTGAACGAGAACAGTTCCACCAGGTCCGCCGGTACCGAGCCCTCGGCCCGTCGCAGCACCACCAGGGCCGCGGGAGCGTCCCGGTACCGCGCGGGCAGGACGGTGCTCAGCGCGACCTGCGCGCCCTCCGTGGACCGCCCCTCCCGAAGCCGGATGGCCGGACCGCCCACCGGGTCGGAGTAACTGCGGTTCGGCCAGTCGACGTTCGGCACCGTGCCCGTCGCCGGTCCGAGCGTGGTGTCGCCCGTGCCGTGCGCGACCGCCGCGAACTTCGTCGGCGACTGGAGCACACTGTCCGCCGACAGACCGGCGCCGGCCCCGCTCCCGGCCGGGTGGCCACCCGCACTCTCGGGTGCGGACGGCGACACCGGGACGCCGGTGCGTCCCTGCCCCTGGTTGCTGCGGTTCTCGCACCCCTGCGCCGCCGCGATCGCCAGCGCCACACCGACGGTGACGGTCACGAAGACCACCACCCGCTGGCGCAGCAGCCGCCGCCGGGCCTCGGACGGCCCTCCGGGCGCCGGAGTGTGCTGACGGTCCCTCGGCCGGGCCGGACGCCCGGGCACCGGCGTCCGCCGGTCGCGTGCCGACTGCGGCTGCTCCCGTCGGGGCCGACGCTCGCGGGCCTCGGCCGGAGCGGAGTCCTGCCCCAGGTCCTGATGCGGCATCGGCGCGGTCACCGCCGGTGTTTCGGCCGGCGCCGGCGGCCGCCGCTGGGCCCCGGGCAGACCGCCCTGCGGTACACCGGCGCGTCGTGGCGCCTGCTGGGGCTGGTCGCCCGCCCAGCGTCCGCCCCGCCGCTCGTCCGCCGCCCGGCCCGCAGAGCCGGCCGTCGGACCGTCCGGCCCGTCGGGGGAGCCCCCGTCCGCACGGCCGCCCCGGGACGCCCCCTGCTGCCCGACCGCCGCACCGCGGACGGCGAGCTCGGTGAGCCGCTCGTGCAGCGCGGCCGCCCCGGGCCGCTCCGTCGGCTCCTTGGCCAGACAGGCCCGCACCAGCGGGGCCAGTGGCGGCGGAACCGCGGACAGATCGGGTTCCTCGTGGACCACCCGGTAGAGCAACACCTCGGAGGAGGCGCCGGACCCGAACGGCGACTCCCCGGTCAGCGCGTACGCCAGCGTCGCGCCGAAGGCGAATACGTCCGTGGCGGGCGTGACCGTGGCCCCCCGTACCTGCTCGGGTGCCAGGAAGCCGGGCGAGCCGACTGCGGTGCCGACGTGGGTGAGCGTGCTCGCCCCGCGCGACCAGGCGATGCCGAAGTCGATGATCCGCGGGCCCTTGGGGGAGAGCAGGATGTTGGACGGCTTGAGGTCCCGGTGCACCACCCCCGCCTCGTGCACCTTCACCAGCCCGTCGGCCAGCGCCGCGCCGATCCGGGCCGCCTCACCCCAGGCCAGCGGCCCCTCGTCGCTGACCTGCTTGTACAGCGAGGGCCCGGGGACGTAGGCGGTGGCCAGCCACGGACGCTCGGCCTCGATGTCCGAGCCGACCACGCGCGCGGTGCAGCCGCCCCGGATCCGGGAGGCGGCCGCGATCTCCCGGGCGAACCGGGTGCGGAACTCCGGGTCCCCGGCCAGCTCGGCGCGGATCAGCTTGAGCGCGACCCGCTGCCCCTTGCGGTCGGAGCCGAGGTAGACCACGCCCATCCCGCCGGCCCCGAGCCGCCGGTGCAGCCGGTACGGACCGACGAGGCGGGGGTCCTCACGCCGCAGCCGCGTCATCGCCATGTCCGTGTTCCCGTTCAACCTGTGGGGTGACCCCCCGTAGGGTGGGGCACCGTCAGAAATCCTTCTGGCACAGCTTACGGACTGCGTGCTGCGGTGTGCTGATACGCAACACCTGTAGTGCTGGTCGGATTGTCCGACCGAGCCGGAAACCCTTTCCGAATCGCGCGAAACCACCCCCGCTGACCTGCGGTGGGACAGCCCCTCGGGGTCGGTCTCGGGGTTCCCTCGGGGATCCGATCGAACTCGTCTCCCCCTGCGGTAGTAGTCCCACCCGCTCCGCATCATCCTTCGGAATGCCGCCGGAACGGTACGCGGGCATGACGACCGGGCCTGCTCCCGTGAATACCTTTGATGTCAGCGGTGGGCGGCCGGCTCGTCCCCCGAGGTAAACCGCCCACCGCGTAGTCGGGCCCACCACCCAGTGGCCCGGAACGGCAGCAAGGCACGGGGAGGAGCACGATCATGGCCAGGCAGTCCCGCTTCGGGCGGTCGCCGGAGCCCGGAAGCACCAGGCACCCGGCGGTGGCGATAGCCATGGCCCTGCCCTGCGCCATCCTCCTGCTGCTGCTCTTCGGCGGCTGGGAACAACTGGCGACGCAGACGAAGGCGGTCGCCGATCTGATCGGGCGCTGACTCTTGGGGAAGAGTCATGCGCCTGCCGAGAGCACCACGCACCGCCGGGGACAGACGCGGACGGGCGGAGGCGGTGCGTACGGCTTCTCGGCAGATTCGGGTGCCGGGTACGGAGGTCGGTGAGGGCCGTCCGTACCCGGCACCCTTTCGTTTCCAGTGCCTCTCCGCCCGCCGTCGAGGAGCGGGTCTTCGACAGGTCGGATCTTCGAGTCCTGAACGACCGTCGGAGAACGCCGAAGGCCGCGATCCGATGAGGATCACGGCCTTCGATCTTGCTGTGCGCGATACTGGGATTGAACCAGTGACCCCCACCGTGTCAAGGTGGTGCTCTCCCGCTGAGCTAATCGCGCCTGGTGAGGCGGTACTGCGTCAGACCCCGAGGGGTCCGAGTGCGCGATACTGGGATTGAACCAGTGACCCCCACCGTGTCAAGGTGGTGCTCTCCCGCTGAGCTAATCGCGCCTGGTGAGGCGGTACTGCGTC